>JAZUAZ010000001.1:0-6702 GCA_045638245.1 Acutalibacteraceae bacterium
AGGTCAAAGTCCATAAGTGAGCCGGGCTCTCTCATGTTGAAGAGGAAGCGTACCGCATCAATGGGAACTTCATTGAGAAGGTCAACGAGAGTGATCGCTTTACCCGTTCTCTTACTCATTCTTACAACCTCACCATCACGCACGAGACGTACGAACTGCATAAGAAGAATGTCAAGTCTGTCGGGGTCGATGCCTACTGCCTTTATAGCACCCTTCATTCTTGCAACGTGACCGTGGTGGTCTGCGCCCCATACGTCGATAGCCTTGTCAAAGCCTCTCTTTTCGAGCTTGTTTCTGTGGTAGGCGATATCTGCCGCAAAATAGGTGGGGTTGCCGTTTGCTCTTATGAGAACGTCATCCTTTAATTCAAGCTTGTCTATATAATCCTGAGTCTTGCCCTGAGCTAAGAGCATCTCAGTCTGGATATCCTTATTTCTGTACCAGAGAGCGCCGTCCTTTTCGTAGGTATGACCGCCTTTGCGGAGAATCTCAATAGTTTCCTGAAGCTCACCGCCGTTGTGAAGAGTAAGCTCGCTGAACCATAAATCGTAATCGATGCGGTACTTTGCCATAGCCTTTCTCATATTGTCAAGGTTTCTGGGAAGTGCAAATTCAACGAGAGCCTTTCTTCTTTCAGCTTCATCCTTATCAAGGTAGCTGTTACCGTACTCTTCGATGAATTCTGCAGCTCTTTCCTTTATATCCTCACCGTGGTAGCTGTCCTCGGGAAGCTCAATATCAACGCCGAGAAGCTGCTGATAGCGTATATCAAGTGAAAGTGCGAATTTATCAATCTGATTACCTGCATCGTTAACATAGAATTCTCTTGCAACCTCATAGCCCGCATAGTCAAGCACTGCGGCAAGACAGTCACCGAGAGCACCGCCTCTTGCATTACCCATGTGCATAGGACCTGTGGGGTTTGCCGAAACGAATTCAACATTGATTTTCTTTCCCTTGCCGTAATCGCTTCTGCCGTAGCTGTCACCTGCGTCTCTTATTTCAAAAAGCACATCGGCGTAGTAAATATCGCAAAGGAAGAAGTTGATAAAGCCGGGACCTGCAATCTCAACCTTTTCAAAGTAAGTACCCTCAAGGTCGGTATTTTCCACGATTGCCTCTGCAATCTTTCTCGGGGGGAGACGGAAGGCTCTTGCGTTCACCATAGCAGCGTTTGTTGAATAGTCACCGTTCTGTCGGTCTGCAGGCACCTCAACGGAAAACTCTGCTGAATCAGCCTCGGGAAGAAGTCCCTGAGTCTTTGCCTTTTCAATAGCGGTACCGATTATAGTTCTTATCTGATTCTGTGCCTTGTTTACTGTTATTGACATTTTTTATCCTCTTTTCTGTGTATCTGGTTAAATGCAGTCAGGCTATTCAATAAACGCCGCAGGCGTTCCCCTGACTACTGACTACTGACTACTCAGAGCATAGCCTTACTTTTTTCTTACAACCTTGATGTTAAATTCAACGTCACCTGCCGCCTGACCTGAAATATCGGTGATATATCTGAAATCAAGCCTTCCGCCCTTTTCCGTCATATCCGTTTCTACGCTTTTGGCGCTGATTCCCACGGAAAATGAGCCGAAGGAGGCAACGTGGTGAGAAAGGTGTCTGACCCCTTCTTCAATGGTGTAGCGTGAATTGATAGAAGCTTCACGCCTGACGGTTATAACGTTTTTTCTGTCAACGCTTATAACGGTAAGTATTTCGCCTTCTTCCTGACTGTGTTCGGTATAGCTGAGAGTGTATCCCTCGTCGGAAAATTCGAGATTACCGAGAGTGGTCATTTCGGTTGCATCCTTTTCACCGTCAAAAATCTGGGTTGTGAGTACCGTGACAAGGTAATTTGTCTGCATAAAAAAATCCTTTCGCCGTCTGAATATAAATATACATAATGTATAATACCACACCGTAAGAAAAAAATCAATTTTTTTGTTCATATTTTTCTCTTTTTTTATTTTACAATGGAATTTATCTTTTCTTTGAACTCTTTTTAGTTGACAATTATCGCTTAAAAAAGCTATAATATATAGGTTATATTGTAACTAGGGGTGTTGATTATGTTTTTATGCTATAAAGAACCGGCTCATATGAGTTATCTCGGTTGGGAAAACGAGGCTCTTCCTCTCGGTAACGGCAGAATAGGAGCCAAGGTGTTCGGCGGAAAGCAGTGTGAGCTTATCCACTTTAATGAAAAAACTCTCTGGTCAGGCGGCAGAGACGTTGAAGGCTTCAACGGTGGTATTGCAGAGGGCGATAAGGGTAAAGCCTTCAGAGAAATACAGAACCTTCTTGATAAAGGCAATGCTGCAAAGGCGACGGCCGAAATGACGAGGCTTCAGGGAGATATGACCGGCTTCGGTGCGTATCAGAGCTTTTGTAATCTTTACATTCAGTTTTCTCACAAGGAGGAGACGGACAAGTATCTCAGGGATCTTGATCTTGATACTGCTTCTGCTATGGTGACATATCAGATAGGCAAGGATGCCTACACAAGACACTACTTTGTTTCATATCCCGATAATATTTTTGCAGGCAGAATCGACACCTCGACCAAGGATGAAGAAAAAGAGCCTGAGCTGCTTGATTTTGATGCATACATTGTCTCCGAGCAGAAGGGTACGCCGAGAGCAGAGGGTAACAGAATTTATCTTGAGGGTACCGTAAAGGCAAATGACGGTCTTAACGGAGCAGACGGCAAGGATAAAAACAGTATGAAGTACGGCTGCTGTCTTGAAATTATAACAGACGGCGGAGAGACCGAGGCGTCGGAGGACGGAAAAATCAAGGTAAGAAATGCTAAAAGTGCAGTTTTTATTATGAGCCTCGCTACGGACTACATAAACCGCTTTCCTGATTACTGCGACGGAAGCGACCCTTTGAAAAAAGCAACAGATGCAGTTGAAAAAGCAAGTGTATACACCTTCTCCGAGCTTTACAAGAGACATCTTGCGGATTACAAGCCTCTTTATAACAGGGTAAGCTTCTCACTCAATGAGCAGGAAACCGTTTATCCTACAAACTTTATGCTTGACCGCTTCTGCAAGAAGGATGAGTACAAGAGAAATCTGCTCACTCTGCTTTTCCAATACGGCAGATATCTTCTAATTGCATCCTCACGTGAGGGTACTCTTCCCGCTAACCTTCAGGGTATATGGAATGCTAAGAATAATCCTGCATGGTGTTGTGATTATCACTTCAATATCAACGTGCAGATGAATTATTGGGCTGCTTATACTGCTAACCTTGCAGAAATGGCAGTACCCTTTATTGAGTTTGTCAACAGCCTTAAAAAGCCGGGCAGAATTATTGCTCATAAGATGCTCGGTATCGGCGACGGTGATCCTGAAAAGGCTACGGGATGGATGATTCATACTATGGTAAATCCTCTCGGCTTTGTAGGACCCGGCAGTGAATGGCGTTGGGGTTGGGCACCTACAAACGGTGCATGGGCAACCCAGAATATGTTTGATTATTATCTTTACACTCTCGACATTGATATGCTCAGGGATAGTATCTTCCCCGCAATGCAGGAATGTGTGCTTATGTGGACTCAGCTTCTCTGTGAGGATTCAAAGAGCGGCAGACTTGTAGCCTCTCCCGGATATTCTCCCGAGCACGGCCCTGTAAGTGCAGGTAATACTTATGATCAGTCCATTGTGTATAATCTTTATGAGGATTATCTCAGAGCTTGTGAAGCACTTACGGAAAACGGCGTTGGTGACTGCATAGATGAAGCACTTTGCGAAACCGTGAAGAAGCAGATTGTAAGGCTGAATCCCGTAAATATCGGTAAATGGGGACAGATAAAGGAATGGTATGAGGAGGATTCCTTCCGCTTCAGAGGAAAATTCAGTCACCACGTGCAGATGAAGCACCGACACCTTTCACATCTTCTCACTCTCTATCCCTTCAGACAGATTGATATAGATAACAAAGAGCATTACAATGCGGCTCTCACCTCCCTTGAGGACAGAGGTAAGAAGAGTACTGGTTGGGGTCTTGCGGTAAGACTTCTTTCATATGCAAGACTCGGCAAGGGTAACGAATGTGACGAGATAATCACAAATATTATTAAAAAGACTATCCTCAAAAATCTTTTCGGCACTCATCCTCCCTTCCAGATAGACGGAAACTTCGGTTATGTGGCAGGCGTATGTGAAATGCTTCTTCAGAGCCATAAGGATTATATAGCAATTCTTCCTGCACTTCCCGACAGCTGGAAGGAAGGAGAAATCTCAGGACTTCGTGCAAGAGGTAATATAGAGCTTTCAATGAAGTGGGATAACGGAAAGCTTAAGGAAGGTACTGTGAAGGCTCTTTGCGGCGGCAAATGTAATCTTAAGTATGACGGAAAAATTCTTCTTGTTTATGACGAAGAAGGTAAGGAAATTGAAACCTCCTTCTCAGACGGCATAACAACCTTCACTGCTCAAAAGGATAAAACATATAAATTCAACTGATACATATAAAGGAGAAAAACAATGAAGAAAATTATTGTTGCAGGTGCAGGTCACGGAGGTCTTATTGCCGTCTGTCACCTTGCAAAAGCAGGATATGATGTTACTGTTTATGAAAAACAGCAAAGAGAAGAGTTGGGCCACGACTGGCATGACTATCTGGACATGACAGCCTTTGAAGGTGCGGATATTCCCTATCCCGATGAAAGTATGTACAGACCGGGAGCAAAACAGGCATTCAGAAACCCCAAGGGTAATGTTAAAATTGAGGTCGCTTACAAGGACGAGGCAAGAGTTATGGACAGAAAGGTGCTTTACGGCTACCTTCTTTCCCTTGCCGATGAAGCAGGCGTAAATTTTGTTTTCGGCGCAGAAATCAACGGTGTGATTTTTGACAACAGAAAAATCACCGGTCTTAAAATCGCAAGAGGCGGTGAGACTGAGAAGGTATATGCCGACCTTGTTATTGATGCGGCAGGTATGTATTCACCCGTAAGACGCAATCTTCCTGCTTTCTGCGATATTCAGAGGGAAATTGCACAAAAGGATATATTCCATGTTTACAGAGCTTACTATAAGAACAGTGAGAGTGTACATATGGATCCTCCTTATGTTATGGACCTTTTTCATATGAACAGACCGGGACTCGGCTGGACTATATTTGAAGAGGACTATACGGATATTCTTATAGGTAAGTTCGGCGCCGCCGGTGAGCTTACGCAGCAGGAAATCACAGACGCACTTGAAAGCTATAAAAAGGACTATCCTTTTATAACTGATGAAATTGTCCGCGGCGGTTGTGTGAAGGATATTCCTATAGGAAAAATGCTTCCTCTTATTGTTGCCGACGGTTATGCAACAGTAGGTGACAGTGCGGCTATGACGATACCTCTTAACGGAAGCGGCATAGTTCTGAGTATGAAGGCGGGTAAGCTGCTTGCAGAAACAATAATTGAAAGCGGAGGAAAAACAGATAAGGCATCACTGTGGGAATATCAGTATAAATACTTCACAACTCTTGCAAAGGATCTTGTTATTGTAGCAAAGCTCAAGGATTTCTTTACCTTTGTTGACGGCTCCCTTGTTGACTATTTCCTTGAAGAAAACATCCTTTCGGCTGAGCTTCTTGCTTGCGGCAACGGTAATATAAATATCCCCACAAAGCAGATTTTCTACATACTTTCAAAGGCGGGACCTATTCTTAAACTCACACCTGACATTATCAGAAACTTTAAAACAGTCATCTATCTTCCCTCGGCAATAAAGGATATGCCCGTGAAATACGATGCGGACAAGGTTAAGGCTTGGGTTGAGAATTATAAGAAGATATAAGGTTAAACAGTAGGGCGGGATGACTCATCCCGCCCTTTTTACATAAGAAGAAAAAGAAGAAGAACCTCTTCGATTCGCTCATACACACTGTAAAGGTCATCATGGGACAGATTTTGTGCAATTCCCGTACTCATAGCAAATGCAGGCCGTGAGAATTCCTCGCTGAACCAGCGGGCAAAGGTTGCGTCGGTTTTACTTGAGGCTCCTTGCGTAAAGGGTAGTCCGACCGAATCTGCGAGAATTTTTCCCATCATAGTGCCTGCCGATGGAGGATCTTCATTTATGTAACGGAAAAATTCACCCTCTTGTGTTGAAAGGGTCAAACAACGTGTAAAATGTCTCAATCTGCAAAGTCGGGTGAGGGCTCTTGTTTCTGCTTCACTTTCGGCATACTCTCCGCAGAAGCCTTCCGCTGACGGTATATGACAGTTATTTTCATATTCTCTTTGGCTATACTCATCCCAGCCTTTGCTGAAGTTACGGGTCAGGTCTGTACCGAAGGCGTTTGCTTTCCAGTTTTTGTATTCCTCAGCTGATACGTCTGAAAGAAATCCGTGCAGATTTCCGGTTGCCGAAAAGCCTTTTGAAGCAATTTCTGTTCCGTCGGGATTAAGGCAGGGGATGATTGTTATACCCTGCTGCGACAGTGCCCGTTTTACCTGAATGCCGCACATCTGGGAGGAGTATTTTACACTGCGGCACAGTCTTTCCGTAAAGAGCAGAAGAAGCAGACTGCTCAGAGAATCCGTTCCGTAAAATCCGCCTGCAATAACGGAGGTGTTCTTCGGATTGCCGAGGGTGAAGGAAAAAATTCCGCGTCCGAAGGCAGAGCGACCCTGAATTTCTGCTTCAAGAAAGGGAAAATCTTTTATAAGCTCTTCTAAAAAGCGGATAAGTGTGTTATAAT
>JAZUAZ010000002.1:0-2548 GCA_045638245.1 Acutalibacteraceae bacterium
CTGCTTCTTGAGGTACGCATTGATGAAGCCGTCGATTTCACCGTCCATAACGGCGTTGATGTTACCCATTTCAAAGCCTGTTCTGTGGTCCTTTGCAAGGGTATAGGGCATAAATACGTAGGAGCGGATCTGGCTGCCCCAGCCGATTTCCTTCTGCTCGCCCTTGATATCCTCAATTTTGTCAAGATGCTCTCTTTCCTTGATTTCGATAAGCTTTGACTTGAGCATTCTCATACAAACTTCTCTGTTCTGATGCTGGCTTCGTTCAACCTGGCAGGAAACTACGATGCCTGTGGGCTCGTGGATAAGACGTACTGCAGAGGAGGTCTTGTTAACCTTCTGTCCGCCCGCACCGGATGCACGGTAAACCTCCATCTTGATGTCCTCTTCTCTGATTTCAACCTCAACGGTATCGTCGATTTCGGGCATAACCTCAAGAGATGCGAAGGAGGTGTGTCTTCTTCCCGAGGAGTCAAAGGGAGAAACACGGACAAGTCTGTGAACGCCCATTTCACTCTTTAAGTAGCCGTATGCATTTTCACCCTCGATAACAACAGTAGCAGATTTAAGACCTGCTTCGTCGCCGTCAAGGAAGTCAACTGTAGTAAACTTGAAGCCGTGCTTGGTTGCCCACTGACCGTACATACGGAAAAGCATCTGACACCAGTCCTGAGCCTCAGTACCGCCGGCACCTGCGTGGAAGTTGAGAATAGCATTGTTGTTATCGTACTCACCTGAAAGAAGGGTTGCAAGAGTCTGCTTTTCAAGCTCCGCCTCAACTGCCTTTACACTCTCCTCACAGTCGGGGAGAAGGTCAAGATCGCCCTCCTCATCGGAAAGCTCAATCATAACAAGAGCATCCTCATAGGCAGTCTTAAGGTCCTCGTAGGCCTTTGTCTTATTTTTGAGTGCAGCAATTCTCTGAAGCACCTTCTGTGAATTAGCAAGGTCGCCCCAGAAATCCTCTGCGGTTGTTTTTTCTTCAAGTACGGCAATTTCTTTTGCCATTTCCTCAAGACCGAGAGCGGAAGCAAGCTCTCCGAGAGGCTTTTCGCTTTCGAGAAGTCTGAGTCTTAATTCTTCAAACTGAACCATATAAATAAATCCTTTCAATAAACTTCGTGTCTGAAACAAAAGGTCTTTTTAAATCATAAAAACCACCTGAACAAAATAATCCTTTTACATTATACACAATTATTTGTAAAGAGCAACACATTTAATAAAATTTTTATGTTGTTTTTAAGGAAAAACCTTATCATTAACTGACAAATTCCCACAGCAAACAATTTAAATTTAATAAAATCGTTGCTTTTATCATAAAAAAGGGATAATATAATAAAGATATACTAAAACAAAGGAGAAGGATATGAAATATATAAACTCCGTATGCGACGGCTGCGGACTCACCCTCAGAGAAGACGATGATATTGTCGTCTGTCCCGAATGCGGTACTCCTCAGCACAGAGAATGTTATAAAAAAGAAAACCGTTGCGTAAACAATCACAAACACGGTGAAAATTTCGAGTGGCAGGCAGACTCCGCGCCTGCTTATGCTCCTTTCCGTACAGAAAACAAGGACGACAGCGAGCTTCTCCCCTGCCCCTCCTGCGGTCATAAGAATCCGAGAGATGCAAAAAAGTGTGAAAACTGCTCAATGAAGCTTATTGTTTTCGGTATGAATCTTGCAGAAGATCCGGAAGAACGCAAACCTCACTCAGAGTCCTCCGACAACCTCCCTGATTACGAAGCGCCGTTCACCCTCGGTCAGGGCGACGGATTTTATCCTCAGCAGAGCACACAGGAATCCCCCCTTCAGCCTCCCTGCGATGAAAGCGGATATATGCCTGAACAGCAGACACCTTACGGCTACGGAGCTTTTCCGCCGCCTCAGCAGACTCCCTTTTCCGAGCAGCCTCAGGGAAGAGAAAATGCAAGACAGTTTCTTCTGTTCCGTTTTGTAGGCGCAAATGCTACAAAATTTATAACCGCTTTCAGAAAAATCGACAGTAAAAAGGGCTTCACCTTCAACTGGGCGGCATTCTTCTTCGGTCCTCTCTGGTTTTTCTACCGTAAGCTTTACAAGCCGGGTATTATCTTCCTGACAGTTTCAACTGTCATTTCGCTCATTTTCACTCCGTCTCTTAATGATTTTCTTGCAGTCTGCGGCCCTTATGCAGAAGCACTTGCGGCGGACGAAGCCGCATATGACGCTTTTATGGCCGTCTGCAGACCGTATTTGCCCCTGGTTGTTTCGGTTTACGCTGCAAATATTGCAATTTCTCTTATTGCGGCACTTGTTGCTTATCCCCTTTATAAAAAATACGCTGAAAGCTCTGTGGATAAAATAATGAGCTCATCCTCAGCTCAGCTCGGTCTGTCTCTTGCATCAAAGCTCGGAGGCACATCGGTTATATCGGCACTTTGCTGCTATTTCTTAACATCTGTAATAACATCACTCGTTGATATGATTATGTATGGTATGTAACACACTTTTGTCGGTTTTTTAACAAAATTTATTAACAAAATATCTTATTTCTTTCTATTGACA
>JAZUAZ010000003.1:0-4532 GCA_045638245.1 Acutalibacteraceae bacterium
GTGCCTATGCTATGCAATTAAGTAATGCTAAGATTACTGCTCAACTGCGTAAACGCTAACCTTCTTGCGATCCTTACCCATTCTTTCGAACTTAACCTTGCCGTCGATGAGAGCGAAGAGTGAATCGTCCTTACCTCTGCCAACGTTGTTACCGGGATGGATGTGAGTGCCGCGCTGCTTTACAAGGATGTTGCCTGCAAGAACGAACTGACCGTCTGCACGCTTAACGCCGAGTCTCTTTGATTCTGAGTCACGGCCGTTACGGGTTGAACCCATACCTTTTTTGTGAGCGAATAATTGAATGTTTATCTTAAGCATTTGTTACACCTCCGTATTATTCTTTTAAACAGTTTTTTCTTTACAAAGGATGTATTCGTCATACTCCTCTGCGAGGGCTTTTACGTGAAGCTCCAAGCCTCTGAGCACTGCCTGAACCTCAGATTTATCACTTTCGGTTATAAATTCAAGATAACCGTCATCGACTGTTGCCTCACCGTACTCACCGATAATTTCGGTTACGGTGTTTACAGCCATATATGCTGCCGAAGAAACAGAAGCACAGATTATATCCGAGCCCTGCTCTGCATAGCCGCTGTGACCTGAAATTTCAAAGCCGCAAGACTTATTGCCTTTTCTGTAAAACGTTGCCCTGATCATTAAGCGTTGATAGCTGCGATTTCAACCTTTGTATAGGGCTGTCTGTGACCCATCTTACGCTTAGCGTTCTTCTTGGCCTTGTAGGTAAATACTACAACCTTCTTGCCCTTACCGTTCTTGATTGCCTTTGCGGTAACTGTTGCGCCGTCAACATAGGGAGCACCAACCTTGATGCCGTCGTCTGCGCCAACTGCGATAACCTTGTCAAAGGTAACCTCGGAGTCTGCTTCTACGTCAAGCTTTTCGATGAAGAGAACGTCGCCTGCTTCAACCTTGTACTGCTTGCCGCCTGTTTCGATAATTGCGTACATAGTTTCTTTCCTTCCTTTATTATGGACTCGCTACTTTGGGGCGGATAAAATCACTTTTGGCATGACAAAACACGCCGCCCGTAATATGCGGTATGAATGAGTTTATCACAGTTGTAAAGTATTGTCAATAGGTTTTTGTAAGATATTTAAAAGTTTTTTCACTTTATATATTCTCAACCTTGATAAGATTTGTATTGCCGCTCTGACCGTTGGTTACACCGCCTGTGATAATGATTTTATCGTCCTTCTCAAGACCGAAAAGCTCTTTTGTAAGCTTCTTTGCAGTATAGAAAAGCACCTCCGTTGAGGGAAGCTCCTCACACATAATCGGTGTAACGCCCCATGAAAGGTTGAGCTTTCTCCACGCCTTTTCGTCGGTTGTAAGACCCGCAATATCAACGGGTGAACGGAAGCGCGATACCATTCTTGCGGTGACACCTGAAATTGAGCATACCGCAATCGCTTTAGCCTGAATGTCAATAGACATTGTGCAGGTGGCGTGTGAAATTGCGTCAACAGTGTTTTTAATCATAAACTCAGTTTCAAGGAAACGTTTTTTATAGTTTATGTTCTTTTCTGTCTGCTCGGCAATTCTTGCCATAGCCTCGACAGCAAGAACCGGATGCTTGCCTGCGGCGGTTTCGCCTGAAAGCATTATTGCACTTGAGCCGTCGTAAACCGCATTTGCAACGTCGGAAATCTCCGCTCTTGTAGGACGCTGATTGGTTATCATACTTTCAAGCATTTCCGTTGCGGTAATAACTCTCTTACCCTTGAGACGGCACTTTGTGATAAGGTACTTCTGAATGGCAGGAAGCTCCTCATAGGGGATTTCAACGCCCAGGTCACCTCTTGCAACCATAATGCCGTCACATTCGGACATAATTTCTTCAATATTGTCAACGCCTGAACGGTTTTCGATCTTAGCTATAAGTTCAATACCCTTTATATTATTTTCTGCAAGGAATTTCTTGACATCGATAAGATCCTGAGCGCAGGAAACGAAGGAACAGGCAATAAAATCAACGTCCTGCTCAGCACCGAAAAGAATGTCTGCCTTATCCTGCTCACTGAGGTAAACCTGCTTTAACACCTTACCGGGAAAAGCCATACTCTTTCTGTCGGAAAGTCTGCCGCTGTCAAGCACGGTACACACCGCATCGGTTTCGGTAAGGCTCCTGACTTCAAAACGGATAAGTCCGTTGTTAAGAAGTATTGTGTCCCCCTCGCAAAGCTCCTTTATCATACCCTTGTATGAAACGGAAACTCTCTTTCCGTTTCCGACTATATCCTCTGTAGTGAAAGAGAATTCGTCCCCCTCTTCAAGGTCTACAAAGCCATTTTCAAAAGTAGCAATACGGTACTCGGGGCCTTTTGTATCAAGAAGCAGTGCTATGGGAAGGTCAAGCTTTTCTCTTACCTTCTTTACAAGAGCTATTTTGTCTTTATAATCTTCGTGGGTACCGTGGGAGAAGTTAAGACGTATTACATTTACGCCCTTGAGAAACATTTCAGTAAGAATTGCCTCATCACTGCAGGACGGACCCATTGTTGCTATAATCTTTGTTTTTTTCATATCCGGGAATTACTCCTGATTTATATTGATTTCAATTCGGTTAATGTACTCTGCAAAAAAATCTCTCAGCCTTCTATTACCTTTGAAATCTCTTTTCTGTACTCTGCAAGTCTTTCCTGAGACATTTCCTTGGTCTTATCCTGAATTGAATAGTAAACCTTGATTTTAGGTTCTGTACCTGACGGTCTTACTGCCATCCATGAGCCGTCATCCCAAAGGAATTTAAGCACATTTTCTATGGGAAGGTCACGGATACCCTTTTCGAAGTCGATAACCTCTTTTATACCGTCAAAAAGGTCAGTACCCTTGTTTCTGAAGTAGACCATAAGCTGCTGAATCTTCTCTGCGCCGTCCTTACCCTTGAGAGTATAGGAATCAAGGTGGTCAAGGTAATAGCCGTACTCAGCGTAGATTTCATTGAGACCGTCAACGAGGGTCATACCTCTGTTTTTATACCATGCAGCCATCTGGCAGATAAGCATTGAGGAAACAACTGCGTCCTTGTCTCTTGCGTGAGTACCCACAAGGTAGCCGTAGGATTCCTCATATCCGATAACAAATTCCTGCTCACCGCTTGCTTCGTACTTATTCATCTTATCACCGATGTATTTGAATCCGGTGAGAGTTTCTTCAATCTGTAAGCCGAAGGCACGTCCGATATTTGCGCCAAGCTCTGAGGTAACGATTGTCTTTACAAGTGTTGACTTTTCAGAAAGAGAAGCCTTCTTCATTGTCAGCACGAAATTAACAAGCATAGCACCTGTCTGGTTACCTGTGAAGAGTACGTAATTGTCGCCGTCTTTTACTGCGATACCTACTCTGTCACAGTCGGGGTCAGTACCTAAAACAATGTCAGCGCCGATTTCCTTTGCCTTTTCAATGGCGATTGTAAGAGCGTCCTTTTCCTCGGGGTTGGGACTTCTTACCGTTGAGAAGTTACCGTCGGGAAGCTCCTGCTCCTTGACTACAGTTACGTTCATACCGTCAATCATACGGCGTACAGGAATATTGCCTGTACCGTGAAGGGGTGTGTAGACAATCTTAAGGTCGCTTGCCTCCTCGTAAAGTGACTGTTTCTTAAGCTCCTTATAGTAATCCTCAAGCACTGCCTGACCGATATATTCAATACCCTCGTCACTGTCGGAGAAGGGTATGGTGGAGAAATCCGTAATCTCGTTGATGAAGCCGATTGCTGCCTTTGCATCGTCGGTGCAGAGCTGACAGCCCTTACTGTCATATACCTTGTAGCCGTTGTACTCCTTGGGATTATGGGAAGCGGTTACCATAACGCCTGCAGTACAGCCGAGATGTGCCGTCGTAAATGAAAGCACGGGTACGGGAACGAGAGTTTCGTAAAGATATACCTTAAAGCCGCAGGAGGCAAAGATACCTGCCGCAACCTTAGCAAAATATGCTGAATTATTTCTTGAATCGTAAGCAAGAGCAACCTTGATTTCACCCTCATTTGTGCTTCTGAGGTAGTTTGCAACGCCGTATGTAGCCTTGCCGACGGTGTATTTATTCATTCTGTTGGTGCCTGCACCCATAATGCCGCGAAGACCGCCTGTGCCGAATGCAAGCTCCTTATAAAATCTGTCTTCAATTTCCTTTTCATCGGTGATTGCTTCGAGCTCTTTTCTTGTTTCCTCATCGAAGGTTAACCACTGATTGTATTTTTCTTTGTAAGACATAGAATCATCTCCTGAGTAAAATTTGCTGATGAATAATAAATATTCAGTTTATTGTAACATAATTATTTATATTATACAATATATAGGAGAAAAAAAGAGCAGAGGAAATTTTAAATCCTCTGCTCTTCCCTCTTTTTCGCGGGGAGACCTTCACTTAGTGTTCACCGTAATGTGTTTCGCCGTTAGCATCGATGTGGTAAGAATTACCGTTCTCGTCAACGTATGTAACTGCATCGGTAGCTGTTACCACGTCATCTGACTTGCTGAGTACTGCGGCAACGATGCCGAGTACGATAA
>JAZUAZ010000004.1:0-2266 GCA_045638245.1 Acutalibacteraceae bacterium
TGGTCGCCGAAGGAGTCAGGCGAAAGGCTTCCTGGGCGGTTGAAATAAGATTTGACCGACTGTCGCAATTGCGGAGTGCTATTATAATTGTAAAAGAACAGTATTATTATATTTTACTGTAATTTGCATATATATTGACACTCGGTTATTCAATCGGGTGTTTTTTTATGGCATATAAATGATTTCTCGGTAATTTAAGAAAAGGCAGTGCTGATTATACAGGTTACTCTGACAGTAGCTAGTAGTCAGTAGCCGGTAGCCAGGGAATTGCTCCGCAATTTCGGAGTGAATTTTCTGAAAAAAAGGAAAGCCCATATAACGGTAAGCCTCCTGTTATACAATCGAAGATTGCCGCTATGCATAAAATTGAAGCTACGACTCACCGTATCTTACTGAATCTAAAAATCGCCGTGCGATTTTTCCTGACTACTGACTACTGGCTACTGACTACTCTAAGATGTCGCTATATATCAGGCAGAAGCCGAAGATTTTTATTGAAGGAGCAGAAAAACTATGAACAGAAAGCCTATTTTTGAAGGAGCTGCATCAGCTCTCGTAACACCGATGAATGAAAACGGCGTTGACTATCCCGCATTTAAGAAGCTTATTGAATGGCAGATTGAGGAGGGCATCGATGCTCTCGTAATCGCAGGCACATCAGGTGAAGGCTCAACCCTTACCGACGAAGAACACAGAGAGGTTCTCCGCTTCTCAGTTGAGGTTGTTGCAGGCAGAGTACCCGTTATCGCAGGTACCGGCTCAAACGACACCGCTTACGCTATCGACCTTACAAAGTACGCCTGTGAGGTTGGCTGTGACGCTATGCTTGTTGTTACTCCCTACTACAACAAGGCAACCCAGAAGGGTCTTATCAAGATGTTCACAGAAATAGCAGATGCAAGTACAAAGCCCATCATCCTTTATAACGTACCCTCAAGAACAGGCGTCAACATCGAGCCCAAGACCTATGCAGTACTCGCTGAGCACCCCATGATTCAGGGTATCAAGGAAGCTAACGGCGCTATCGACAAGATTGTTGAAACTATGTCTCTTGTAGGTGACAAGCTCGATGTATACTCAGGTAATGACGACCAGATCGTACCTCTTCTTTCAGTAGGCGGCAAGGGCGTTATTTCCGTGCTTTCAAACGTACTTCCCAAGGAAACCTCACAGATGGTACATAAGTTCCTTGACGGTGATGTTAAGGGCGCGGCTGAAATGCAGTTTAAATTCTTCCCCCTTGTAAAGGCTCTCTTCAGCGAGGTTAACCCCATCCCCGCAAAGGCAGCTATGGCAGCTATGGGCTTCTGCGAGGACTATGTAAGATCTCCCCTCACAGTTATGGAGGATGACACTAAGGCAGTTCTTCTCGCAGAAATGAGAAAGCTCGGTCTTAACGTATAATAATTACAAGAAGGTACCCCTGATGAAAATTATAGTTAACGGTGCAGGAGGCGCAATGGGCAAGGTTCTCTGTCAGATTATTGCTGACAGCGGCAAGCACGAGACCGTTGCCTTCTGCAGTATGGAATTCACAACAGACACGGAGAATAAAATTTATTCTTCAATCAAAGAATATGAGGGAGAAGCTGATTGTATTATCGACTTTTCCCACCACAGCGCAACCGCAGATGTAACAGAGTACGCCGTAAAGAGAAGCATTCCTCTTGTTATCGCAACCACAGGCCAGACCGGCGAGGAAAAGGCTATGATTAAGGCAGCAAGCGAGAAAATTCCTCTTTTCTGCAGTGCGAATATGTCCTTCGGTGTAGCTATACTCTCCTGCCTTGCTAAAATCGTTGCAAAGGCTATGCCCGACTGCGATATCGAAATTATAGAAAAGCATCACAACAGAAAGCTTGATGCTCCCAGCGGTACAGCACTTCTTCTTGCCGACTCGATTAAGAGCGTCAGAGATGAATGTGAATACAACATCGGAAGACACGAGTACGGAAAAAGAACCAAGAACGAAATCGGTATCCACGCAGTAAGAATGGGTAACGAGGTCGGTACTCACGAGGTTATTTTCGCCACAAACAGTCAGGTTATCACTCTCAAGCATGAGGCTGAAAACAGAGGTCTTTTCGCAGAGGGTGCAGTAACCGCCGCCGAATTCCTCGTAAATAAGGATGCAGGCTATTACAATATGGATGATATTTTAGCTTGATGTTATCCCGACTTAAGGTGATATTATGAAAATTGGTATATACGGCTACGGTAACCTCGGAAGAGGCGTTGAGGATTCCGTAAAGAGAAATCCCGATAT
>JAZUAZ010000005.1:0-4205 GCA_045638245.1 Acutalibacteraceae bacterium
GTACGCTCCTTGTGGTACCGTATTCGGCACATAAAATAAAAGAACAGTAATTATGTAACCATAACTACTGCCTTTTCGTTGTTTGTTTTTGATTATTCAGCTACAGTTGTGTCTGCAACAGTTGTTTCTGCTACTGTTGTCTCGTCAGCTGCTGCGTCGCTATCTGATGCCTTGTCACCACAAGCAGCGAAAAGCATTACGCTAGCCATAGCAAGAGCAAGAACAGCGATAATTGACTTTTTCATTTTGCACATCTCCTTGGAGTATTTTAGCACCCCTATTCAAGGTACTGCATCATTCTACATTATTTTTTTGTTAATGTCAACTATAAATGAAATTTTTGTTACACAATTAACGGAATTATTTTTATTTAAGAACCTTTTTTGTAAGTATTGTAAAACCGTTATTTAAATAAAAGAAGGACGGTAATTTTGTTACCGCCCTTTTGCTCTTTTGCTTATTCTGTGTAAAGTGTGAATCCGTCTGCAAGTGCAGCAGCTTCTACATCAGCAAGCTTAACGATTGCACCGTTGTTTTCTACACCGAACATTCCGGCTAAGAAGGTTGCACCGATTTCACTGTCAATAGCAAGCTCTGCCTCTAAGGTATATAATGTACCTTCAACAGTGTAATCAACAGTTACGTTACAGCCGTAAGTCTTAAGTGAATCAAGGCTGCTCTTTACTGCTTCGAAGGATGAAGCAATATCAGCTGAGGTTGATATTGTAGTATCAGCAATCATACCGTACATAAGCGCTGTTACGTTGCCCTGTGCATCATATAAGAATGAAACTACAACCATCTCGCCTTCTGCTTCACTACCCATGCTATAGGTCTTCGCGCCAACATTTGCACCGGGAGTACCGCTTACGGGAGCTGAGGGAGCAGGTGTTGAAGGAGCGGGTGTTGAAGGAGCAGGAGTTGCAGGTGCATCTGTATTTGCGCCGCCTAAGTTAATTGTAGCAACATAGTCGCCGTCCTTTTCACAGATGTTAACCTTGATGTAATCAAGCTCAGGAAGTTCCTGCTGGATTCCAGCTAAATTTGCTGATAATCCGGGAGCCATCTGATCAAAAGTGCTCTGCATTAAAGTCTTCTGATCTGCTGCGAGGTTATCAAGCTCATTAACATTGATTGTTAAGATAATGCCTGTGCCTTCAGCCTTTACTGTTGTAGAACATGTAAGACCGCTTGAAGTGAAGCCTGTTTCAAATGCACTGATAAGCATACTTTCGTTAGCTGCAACATAATCTGCAACCTTTTCAGCGTCAGTCTTTTCAGCGGGAACTGAAGGAGCGGGTGTTGAGGGAACTACGGGTGTACCTTCGTTGGGAGTAACGGACTCGCCGTTTTCGTCTGTTGTTGCTGCTACTGTTGTTTCTTCTTCCTTGTCATCGTCCTTCTTGTCGTCTGCTTTGTTTCCGCAGGCTGCGAAAAGCATTACGCATGAAAGAACAAGTGCAAGGAGAGAGATTAATGATTTTTTCATTTTTTTCATCTCCTGAAAATTATTTGTACTTAATTTTCGTACTTCTTGATTTTACATCAATTGCTGTACAATGTCAAGCGTTACCATATAATTCGCCATAAGAAAAACGCCAAAAAACAAGGAGCCATAGGACTGTCCCCGTGGCTCCGTTATATTTTCGGGACTCCGCCCTGTACCAGGTGAGCTTTTCAAAAAGCTCAATCAAAATTTTTTCTTATTTGAGCTTTCTTACATACTCCTTGAACATTGTGCCTCTCTGCTGGTAATTCTTAAACATACCCCAGGATGCACAGGCAGGAGAAAGTAAGCAGCAGTCGCCCTCTTTTGCACTTTCTGCACATATTTCAACCGCTTCTTCAAGACTTTCTGCAAAGCAGTAGTCCTTAAAGCCGATTTTCTCGCAGGCAGTGGCAATATTCTCACGTGTCTGACCGATAAGCACAAGTCTTCTCACCTTATCAGGGAATCGGCTTACCCACTCGTCGTATTCGCTCTTTTTGTCGTATCCGCCCGCAATAAGTACTGTCTTTGAAGGCATGGCATCTATAGCCTTTATTGCCGCATCGGTGTTGGTACCCTTGGAGTCGTTGTAGTATTTTACTCCGCCGATTTCAGCAACGAATTCGATTCTGTGCTCAACGGCAACGAAGTCGCGTACCGCCTGCTTTATAATCTCATCGGGTACACCGAAGGCTCTTGTCATAGCGACGGCAGCCATAATATTCTCGAAGTTGTGAAGACCTACAAGGTTTGTTTCATCAGTACGGATATAGGGGGTACTCTCACCTTTTTCGGCAAGATAAATCACACCGTCCTTATAGTAAAATCCGTCGGAAAGCTCTCTGAGAGAGGAGAAAAATACGGCGTTGCACTTTAAGTCCTTACCGAATTCGCGAAGCACGCTGTCCTCAAAGTTCAGTACGCAGAAATCGGTTTCATCCTGATTCTTGGCTATGGATTTCTTCACATCCGCATAGTTTTCCATAGTCTTATGTCTGTCAAGATGGTCGGGAGTGATATTGAGAATTGCACTTACCTTCGGCTTGAAGGTGAGCATTGTTTCAAGCTGGAAGGAGCTTATTTCAGCAACGGTAGCACCTCCCTCCGATGATTCAAGAGCAAGACCCGTATAGGGGATTTCAATATTACCCACGAGAAGGGTATTTTCGTTCCACTTCTTCACGATTTCATAGGTGAGTGAGGTTGTGGTTGTTTTTCCGTTGGTGCCTGTAATGCCGATAACACTGCCCTTATCGTAAAGATATGCAAGCTCGATTTCACTCCATATAGGAATATTCTTTTCCTTCACTGCAGTGAGTATAGGCGTTTCAAGAGGCACACCGGGAGAGGTAACACAGATGTCGATACCCTCGAGGGTACCTTCCGTAACCTCACCTAAAATAAGCTCGGGATTTTTATTGTCAAGTCGGTCGATAAGCATTTCCTTATCAAGATTTATATTTGCATCATATATTGCATACTTTTTGCCGAGAGCGTGAAGCATATTTGCAGAGCAAATGCCGCTTCTTCCCGCACCGACGATAAGATATTTTTCCATTTTTCATACCGCCTTAATATTTATTTGGTTTATTATATCACCCAAAGAGGAACAAATCAATAAAAATAACAGTTTAAAAATAAATCCGATTGACTTTTTATGAATTAGTTGTATAATTATTATACACAATATATCAAAAAGGAGAATAAGTATGAAAATCTTTAAAAGAACACTCAGCCTAATGCTTTGCCTTGTTATGATGCTTACTGCAATTCCCTTTGCAAGTGCGGCAGACGTAGCTGAGACTGAAGAAGTTACAGGCTTCACTGATGAGGACTTCCTTACAACAAAGGGCAGAGTAATCGTTAATCAGAAGGGCGAAAGAGTACAGCTCAAGGGTGTAAACCTCGGTGCATGGCTTGTCCGTGAGGACTGGCTCAACCCTGACCACATCCCCGCAGAGGTACTCGCAGAAAAGAAGTACGACG
Source organism: Acutalibacteraceae bacterium (assembly GCA_045638245.1). Lineage (GTDB taxonomy): Bacteria > Bacillota > Clostridia > Oscillospirales > Acutalibacteraceae > UBA6857. The sequence goes on from JAZUAZ010000005.1 coordinate 3,476, forward strand.
GCGAAATGGTTTACGACAAGCTCGAGGAGCGCTTCGGCAGAGAAAAGGCTCAGGAGCTTCTTAATATGTTCTATGAAAACTGGATTACAGAATATGACCTTGATAACATCAAGGCTATGGGCTTCAACTGTGTCCGCGTACCCTTCTGGTACAGAAACTTCTACTACGACGACAAGGGTACAAAAATCCTTGACGAAAACGGTGAATGGGACTTCTCAATCCTTGACTGGGTTGTTGAGGAATGCTCAGAAAGAGAGCTTTATGTTATCCTTGATATGCACGGTGCAGTAGGCTCACAGAGTGATGCTCCCCATTCAGGCAGAGCCTTCGGCGGCGCTCAGCTTATGGAGGACAGTGAGCAGGGTGAAAGATACCGTGAGCTTACAGACGAGCTCTGGACTGCAATCGCATCACGCTTCAACGGTAATCCCGCAGTTGCTATGTACGACCTTCTTAACGAACCCATGTGCGACGTACAGTGCACAGAAATCGAAAGAAGAATAAAGAACGAAAAAATTTACAAGAGACTTTACAACACAGTTCGTGCAGTTGACGAGGACCACCTCATTACCATGGAAGCTATCTGGACAGGCTTCGCTCTTCCCTGGAGCTTTATGAGAGGCTGGGAAAACGTTGTTTATCAGGTACACTTCTATAACAACTCCGACTTCATCTTCAACTTCTTCCTTCTTCTTACAATGGCACTTCATCCCAACGTACCTCTTATGGT
>JAZUAZ010000006.1:0-3396 GCA_045638245.1 Acutalibacteraceae bacterium
ATTCAAGAGGCGAAAAGGTTATTCTTGTTCGTCTTGAAACTTCACCTGAGGATATCACAGGTATGAAGGCTTCACAGGGTATCCTGACAGTTCGCGGCGGTATGACATCTCACGCAGCCGTTGTTGCTCGTGGTATGGGTACTTGCTGTGTATCAGGTTGCGGCGATATCATTATGGACGAGGAAAACAAGAAGTTTACTCTTGGCGGTAAGACCTTCGTTGAAGGAGATTACATCTCAATCGATGGTTCTACAGGTAATATATATGACGGTATCATTCCTACAGTTGACGCTGAAATCGCAGGCGAATTCGGTAGAATTATGGAATGGGCAGACGAGTTCAGAACTCTTAAAGTTCGTACAAACGCTGATACACCGGCTGACGCTAAAAAAGCTCGTGAACTTGGTGCTGAAGGTATCGGTCTTTGCCGTACAGAGCATATGTTCTTCGAAGCTGACAGAATCGCAGCATTCCGTCAAATGATCTGCTCCGATACAGTAGAAGAAAGAGAAGCAGCTCTTGCTAAGATCCTTCCCATGCAGCAGGGCGACTTCGAAGCACTTTACGAAGCACTTGAAGGTAACCCCGTTACCATCAGATTCCTTGATCCTCCTCTCCACGAGTTCGTACCCACAGAAGAAGCTGACATCGCAGCTCTTGCAGAAGCACAGGGTAAGACAGTTGAGCAGATCAAGAACATCATTGCTTCACTCCACGAGTTCAACCCCATGATGGGTCACAGAGGATGCCGTCTTGCAGTAACATATCCTGAAATTGCAAAGATGCAGACAGCTGCTGTTATCCGTGCAGCTATCAACGTTAAGAAGGCTCATCCCGACTGGAACATCGTTCCCGAAATCATGATTCCTCTTGCAGGCGACGTTAAGGAGCTCAAGTACGTTAAGAACTTCGTTGTTGAAACTGCTGACGCTGAAATCGCAGCTGCAGGTTCAGACCTCAAGTACGAAGTTGGTACAATGATCGAGATCCCCAGAGCAGCTCTCACAGCTGACGAAATCGCTAAGGAAGCTGACTTCTTCTGCTTCGGTACAAACGACCTTACTCAGATGGCATTCGGCTTCAGCCGTGACGACGCTGGTAAGTTCCTTGATGCATACTACGATGCAAAGATCTTCGAAAACGATCCCTTCGCAAAGCTTGACCAGAACGGCGTAGGTAAGCTTATGGATATGACTCTTAAGCTTGGTAAGCCCGTTAACCCCGCTCTCCACTGCGGTATCTGCGGCGAGCACGGCGGTGATCCCACATCAGTTGAGTTCTGCCACAAGATCGGCCTCGACTATGTATCATGCTCACCCTTCCGTGTACCCATCGCAAGACTTGCAGCAGCTCAGGCAGCTATTGCAAATAAGTAATCCGTTTTTGGATAAGATTTTCCCCTTGGAGCAATCCAAGGGGGTTTTTGTGTTGAAAATGTTTTTTTGATATGATACAATAACCCCGAGGTGAATATCATGAAAAAGATAGCAAGTTTTTTAGCTTTAGTTATTGTTTTTTGTAGTTTCGTCGGTTGTTCAAATTCTGGCTCTCAAAATAAAAAAGCAGAAGCTGGAATATGGAGTGTTCAAAAGACAACTGATGAATTCGGTGATGTTACCGCAGATTCGCAGGATGTTATAAGTGCGTCTGTACAGGGCACTTATGAAAACGAAACTACAACCGAATCAAAACTGGGCGTTTCAGTTAACTTTAGAAAAAGAGTTGATGTTAATCATTATATTGTTGAGTTTCAGCTGACAGAAAACAATACAACAAAAATACAATATAAAGAAAACTCCCATAAACAACTTAAAACAAAGGTTGGCGAGGAAACACAAGAATTTTATCTGACATTTGATGAATCAAACGACTCTCTTTCTAATGGTAATGAAGTCTTTTATAAGATCAATTATGGAGGAGATTATGTTTTCTCTAACTTATACAACGGAAAAGATGTCAAGTGTGTTATAACAGAAGATGACAGTGTTTCATATTCTTTTGAACTCAAAAGTGATAATTTCAAGGCGCTTTGTGATTTGAACAGTTTTACAGAAGGTGCAGGAGATATAACTGTAAGAGAGTCAGTTAACCTCTTGCTTCATGATAAAGGCATAATGATTGACGAGTCATGTGAGTGTTTGAGAAATAATTATGAAACTTTTGATGTCGTTAAAACAGAAGAACTTAAAGAGCTACTTAATGGTAAATTTTTAATGATTTGCCTTACTGGTAACGATTTTTGTCCATGGTTGCTTAAAGAGTATTCTGCTGCAGAAAAAACTATGGAAATTTTATTGAGTTATGATTATTCAGAGTGGAAAGTAAAAGAAAATTATAAGTATGGGATAGCAACAGCAAAATATCGAGATGGTTTTCATGGTTACGACCACTGTCGTGATGACTCAAAATTTCACGGTTTTTTAAGTACTATTAATATAGAAGATAATTTAATAACAAGTGAGGGTAACAATTACAAACAGGAAATAAGGAAAATTTCTGACAATATTTTCATTTCAGCTATCGAGGAGTCTTCTATTTCTGGAGTATCAGACGGCAAACTTTTATACACAACCCAAACAGATTATTGGATTTTGATTAAATATGATGGATATTTTGTAGATACGGTTGAATATGCTCAGGAAAATTATATTCAGGAAATTCCTTATTAAAATTCCTCCACTTTGCTAACCGCCACACAGGCAGCTATTGCAAGCAAATAAGAAATTATCCGCTTAGGATAAACCAATCCCCATCGAAATCGGTGGGGATTTTTGTTCTCGAAAAATCTGTTCTTCAGTTGCAATTTTTCACGGAAAATGCTATCCTAAAGCAAGAAATAATCTCAGAGGGGGAATGAGGATGTATATTTTCTTCGGGCTCATTCTGCTGTTGCCTATGTTGGCACTGAAGCGGCGAACGGAAACGGACGGCAGTATTCTTGACGCGAAATCTACAACCTGCATCAAGGGTGTACTGTGCATCTATGTGATGCTTCACAATCTCGGTCTGGATCTGGATAACGACAGACTCAAATATATTGTATGTGAGCACTCGGGCGGCGTCGGTGTGGGCATATTCTTTTTTCTGTCTGCTTACGGAATCATACGCTCATATCAGGCAAAGGGAAACAAATATTTGCGAAAGCTTCTGCTTGTACATATTCCGAAAATGTGGATTGTTGCCGTGTTTATCAATGTAATTACATACTTGTCTTTTTACAGAGGGGATTTTGAATCCACGGATATGTGGCTGAGAATACTGAATCTTGATATGTTTAACGGATTTCTCCGTATAAACCGCCATGGCTGGTACGTTGCTACAATATGTGCGCTTTATGTCGTTTTTGCGATTGTCTATTTCGGATGCAGTAAACTGAAAACCAGACATAAATATATT
>JAZUAZ010000007.1:0-8615 GCA_045638245.1 Acutalibacteraceae bacterium
GTTTGTCAATATTTGTTTAACAATCTGTTCATATCACAGACTTTCCGCCTTCTCCCGGGCAAGTCTGCTGAATTTTATGTGCTTTGTTATGTAAATGATTATCAGCGGTATATCTGCAAAAAGCCATGCAACAGGACCTGCGTAGCATACTGCATCAAAGCCGAGCATAGGTGTAAAAACAAAGGCAACCGAAAGTCTTCCGAAGAGCTCGCCGATACCTGCAACGGAATTTGCATAGGTAAAGCCGAGGCCCTGAAGGGTGTTTCGCATAACGAAAAGTATTGCCACAAGGCTGTAGCACTGAGCTATAGCAAGAATATATCTTTCAGCCGCAGCCATAATATCCGGATTGATTTCAGTCATAAACAGAGAAACAACAGGCTTTCCTATTGTATAAAGAGTAATACTCATAACAACGGAAACGGCAAGGTCAAGAGCGAATATTTTCTTAACGGATTTTGTGATTCTGCCGTAATTTTTAGCACCGTAATTCTGACCTACAAAGGTCTGGGTAGCAACGCCGAGACCCGACATCGGGATATTGGTAAGACCTTCTACCCTTCCTGCGGCGGTGAAGCCTGCTATTACAGCGGGACCAAGGTCATTTACCACCTTCTGCAGACTCATGGAGCCTATCGATGTGATGGTAAACTGCAGTGAAACAGGTATACCGAGCTTTATCTGCTTCCAGGAGGTTTTTTTATCTATACGTATATCGCTGAGCCTTATATCGACCTCTTTGTTGAATCTGATTACATATATGCCGTTGAAAAGTGCTGCACAGATGTGAGAAATAAGTGTAGCCGCCGCCGCACCCTCGACACCCCAGCCGAACTCCTTTACAAAAAGCAGGTCAAGCAGGAAATTTATCACAACAGTGACCGAGAAAAAGTAAAGCGGTTTTTTGCTTTCGCCTACGCTTCTTGAAATAGCGGTAAAGTTATTTGAAAGCATCTGGAAGGGGATACCGTAATAGAGGATGTTGATATATGAAGCCGCAAGGTCAAAAATTTCATCGGGGGTACCGATAAGCCTGAGCAGAGGCTTTGACAGAAGATGGGCAACAACTGAGATTACCGTACCTACACAAAGAGCGAGAGCGATACTGTTACCCGCATAGTGGGATACTTTTTTTCTGTCTTTTGCACCGAAGGCGTGAGCAACAGGAATGGAAAATCCGCTTGTAAGACCGAGAGCAGTACCGACAAGAAATGAGCCGATTGAGCCTACAGAGCCGACAGCCGCAAGAGCGTACTCGTTGACGTATCGTCCCACGATGATGTTGTCCACCAGTGAATAATTATACTGCAGCATAGATGATGCCATGATCGGCAGAGCAAAAAGTATTATACTTTTTACAGGGCTTCCTTCAAGCATGGAGTTTTTCCTTTTCACAGACGCGCTCCTTTCTCTTTAAATCTGCAAATATTATACTGCTTTGTTCCTTAATGTCAATATACTTAAAGAGAAAAAATATTTCTGCAGTGTACTATTGAAAAGCTTCTGTGCTTATGCTACAATAACTGAGACTTAAAGAAAGGATGTTGAACTTATGAAAGCATGTATTTACGGCGCAGGCTCCCTCGGTACGGTTCTCGGTGCATATATTACAAAAAACGGCGGCGAGATCGACCTCATAAACAGAAACAAGGCACACGTTGAGGCTCTTAACAAAAACGGTGCAAAAATTGTCGGTACCGTTGATATGACAGTACCTGTAAAGGCTATTACTCCCGATCAGATGAAGGAGAAGTACGATATTATTTTCCTTCTTACAAAGCAGCTTTATAACGTTGAGGTGCTCAGGGGCATTAGTGAATTTATGAATGACGACTGTGTTGTATGTACCCTTCAGAACGGTATTCCCGAGCTTTCGGTCGCAGAGGTTGTAGGCGAGGAGAGAACCCTCGGCTGTACTGTTGCATGGGGAGCAACTCTTCTTGAGCCCGGCGTAGTTGAGCTTACAAGTGAGCCCGATTCACTTTCCTTCGGTCTCGGCTCCTTCACAGGTAAGCAGGACGCTCATTTTGATGAAGTGAAGAGACTTCTTGAGCTTATGTGCCCTGTTGAGGTTGAGGATAATTTCATCGGCGTACGCTGGTCGAAGCTTCTCATAAATGCAGCCTTCAGCGGTATGTCAACCGTTACAGGCGGTACCTTCGGTGAAGCTGCGGAAACAAAGTCATCACGTCCTATGGTACAGATGATTATTCAGGAATGTATTGACGTTGCTGAAAAGGCAGGTATTGAAATTGCTCCCGTGCAGGGCAAGAACATAACTGCTCTCTTTGGCTTTAAGACTGCAATCAAAAAGAAGATATCTTTCATGCTTATCCCTCTCGGTATTAAAAAGCACCGTCTTTTAAAGGCAAGTATGCTTCAGGATATTGAGCACGGCAAGAAAACTGAGGTTGACTTCATCAACGGAATCGTTGTTGAGTACGGAAAGAAATACTGCATACCCACACCCTACAACAAGAAGGTTGTAGAAATCGTTCACGCTATCGAGGACGGAAAGCTTAAGCCCTCTTTCGATAACGTAGAGCTTTTCTGATTGATGCGTAATCTGCCGTTGCACATTATCCGTGCAACGGCTTTTCACTGAAGAAAAAAAGAAAATAAAAAAATCAATTTTTTTCAAAAAAAGTATTGACTAATGTAATTTCTTGTGATATTATAGTCAAGCATTCTTCGAGGGAAACCTCGGAAGCACAGAAATGTGCTGGTGTAGCTCAGTTGGTAGAGCAGCTGATTTGTAATCAGCAGGTCGGGGGTTCGAGTCCGTCCACCAGCTCCAGAATGTGGGTAGGTTCCCGAGTGGCCAAAGGGAGCAGACTGTAAATCTGCCGTCAGTGACTTCGATGGTTCGAATCCATCCCTGCCCACCAGAAAAAGACGATTCTTCGGAATCGTCTTTTTAGTTTTATTCGCCTTACGGCGGGTTTGTTGGTGAATAAAATATAACTGAAACTGAAGGTTTCAATATCACTTCAAACAAATCCGTTGTTATCATTCATAACTGAAACGAATAATCCGAACTTTTTACCGATTGGTGAAGCGTTCGGATTTTTTGTTTCTTGTCTTACTGCGGTATCTGTTTACAAAAAAATCTCCGATAACCCTTGACATAATTTTATAGGCTCATATATACTGATGTAAAGTATTTACCAACTTCACACAGGAGTTTCTGACTATGACAAACACACTTTATTCACAGACGACCGCACTTATGGAGGAGCTTATCGAAAAAACCAAGCTCCAAAAGGGCAGTATTCTCGTTGTCGGCTGCTCAACGAGCGAAATCGTAGGCTCAAAAATCGGTACAAACTCAAGTCCCGAGGCCGCAAATGAGGTTTTCGATGCTATATATTCGTATACAAAGCAAAGAGGTATTTTTCTTGCGGTACAGTGCTGCGAGCATCTCAACCGTGCAATTATAACAGAAAGAGATGCCGTACCCTTTGCAGAAATTGTCAATGTAGTGCCTCAGCCCAAGGCGGGCGGTTCAATGGCAACTGCCGCCTACAGACAATTTGAAAATCCCGTGGCGGTTGAGGAAATCAGGGCTGATGCGGGTATAGATATAGGCTTTACCCTTATCGGTATGCATCTGAAAAAGGTTGCCGTACCCGTAAGACTTGAAAATAACAGAATTGGTGAGGCTACCGTTATCGCCGCAAGAAGCAGACCTAAGTTTATCGGCGGCGAAAGAGCAGCTTATAATGAAGAGCTTATGTAAAATGATACGAATATATAAAAAGTATAACCGTTAAAAAGCAGATCAGTCTTTTTAACGGTTATTTTGTTACACAAGAGCAATACCTGAATACTTCTCACAGATCTGCTTTTTGTCAGCCTTCAGAAAGTTTAGTATATCCTCATTTTCTGCACTTACTGTCAGCACTCCTTTTTCCTTCTTACTGTCGGGATAGCTATACTCAAAGTGCCCTTTGAAAAATCCGTTTTTCATTACGCTTACAATATCGTGAATCCCTCTGTAATGATAAAAATCAAGACCGCATTCGTTTTTCTCAATCATTGAAGCAAAACACAGAAACTCGTCCGTACAAAGCAGAAGACGGCACACCTCTTTAGGCACATCCTCTTTATTGCAATATTCCTTCAGTACTCTATAGCTTTCTTTTATAGCCTGCTGAATGTCGGAAAGAGCTATCGGCTCTATGCTGAGCACTGATGAGGTCAGCTCTTCCCAACGGTTACACGCCGAAAAAATTTTATTTGTCATTTTTATCCTCATCCTTCCCTGCAAATCAGCCCATCAGCTTTCGGCAGGATTCAATAGTGAAAAACTGTCCTGCTTACAGCTGCTGAAAGACGGATATTGTGTGTGCACGGTAATCATATTCCTGAAAATTTTCTTATATGTATTTACTTTGTTTAAACTCAATCCATACGCATCCAGTGTCCGTATTCCTCCCAATATGCATCACGGCTGTGGCAGTGTGCATCAAAGGCCTTTATGAAGGGCTCCTTCAGGGAAGGGTCCTCAAAAATCAGAGCTCCGCTCGAAATAGGATCTCCGTTTATAGTATCCCAGCAATAGTATTTACGTCCACCAGCCGTACAGCCATCCTCAGTCCACGCTCTGACAATCGGCGCAGTAATTTCATAAAGTACAAATCTGCGTTTTGTTGCCGATGAAATAACAACCTTACCGATAAAATCCTTAAGTTCCATAAAATCGCTCCTTTATCTTATCACATTAACGAATCCGCATCAAGTACCACCCCGAACTCTTTGTACGATGAGATTTCAGGGTAGTACAATACCTTCTATGTTTCAAGCGCTCCGTAATAATACGATATAATCCTTTCTGATATAAATAATATTAAAGTGAGTTGACGTAATCCTCAAAACGTCTGAGTGCATTTATATAAGTTCTGTTGGACTTGTTTCCGAAATCTACCTTATCGCCGCCGATATCATATTTTGAGGCGATTGCGGAAATGTTCCTTGCGAGGAAAGAATAAGTAACGCCCTCTTCGTCTCTGACTGCTTCAACAGCTTTGAGATATGAATCAACAGTACTGCGGTTTCCCGATTCGCTCTCACGTTTATAGCCTGCCTTGATAAGATAATCTTCAAAATCCTTGGCAACTGAACCTGCAGGAGGTGTGCGTCTCGGGTGGCGGGGTGTTTTTGCGGCTGCAGCTGCGGCTCTGCGTTTGTTTACAGCGGCTACCTTTTCGTTAATACGTGTACTTTTCTCTGCTTTAGCAGACTCGATCTCGTCTTTGAGAGGGCCCTCAACCTCAACATTTCCGTTTTCAAAGGATTCGGGAATGACCATACGTATCTCCCTTCCGTTAATAAAACGTACCGTAATGTAGGTGCGCTCGTTTTGAGTTTCTCTGCTGATTTCCTTGCCTGTGCCGAATGTTTTGTGTTTAATAGTATTCATTGACCTTACCTCCAAAGAATAATATAAAAATTAACAATAACCACTCCCAATAAGGGCATACCAAACCTTTTTATACTCCTTTCACTAAGTGATTGTAACATTATTATACATAACCACTTGAAAAAAGTCAAGGGTTTTTATGAAATTTCTTGTAAGTTTTTATACTTTTTGATTATTTCAACAAGTGAAAAGGTTTTTTCGGTGGCATTTTATTGCTATGGAGGTAAAAATAAGTCGGTCAATACACAGCTTTCTTTTATATTGCAGCCTCTTTTCTTAAAAAACACATAGCAGACAACTGAAGATTGTCTGCTATGTGATTATAAGTAATTGATTGTTAAGCGTTGTTGTGTTTATATCATATCCGTAAGTGCAATAAAATCGTCGGTCATACCGGTGAAGCTGTGGTCTGCTCCCGGTACGGTTATAAGTCTGAGATTATCGCAATGAAGCTCTCTGAGCCCTGACACTTCGTTAAAGCATTCATCCTCGGAACCGTAAACGAGTATTTTTTCAACCCTTCCGATAGCACACAGATTTTCAGCAAGGTCCTGAAGGGAATTCATTGACGGATTGATACCGAGCAGCTTTACCGTCTGCGGAAATTCCTTTGCAAGGCGGATGTTATGATAGCCGCCGTCGGAGGTGCCGATAAAATAAAGCTCATAATCAGTAAGCTTACGCTCCTTTGCCACTGAAGAAATCATTTTTATGTCCGCTTTTTCGTGCAGCGGGATGTCCTCCGGCTCAAAATCGGGATTATCGGCGCAGATTACCGTTGCGCTGAGTCTTTCACGCAGTCTGTAAGCTATTTTAAGGTATTTGTTGTGTTTGCCACGGATTCTTCCGCCTGCACCGCTTTTGATGAAAACGATCTTTTTACCGGTGCCGTATAAAATTCCGTAATTTATCTTTTCTTCAGCAACGGATTTTCTCGTACTTACATCATACTCAAAAAGCACCTTATCATTTTTATCAGCCATAATAACCTCCTTGCTTTGTGTTTCATTTCGGTATTGCATAGGGTTAAAGCTGTTATTTCTTATAATTCTGCGGATTCTTGAACTTGTCGAATTTATTCAGTGCCGCACGGGTGTTTGCAAGACTGCGGTCTTCGTCTGAGGATGCGATCTTTGCGGTAATGTAGGTGATAAGCTGCTCTGTGAAATATAACACATTCATAAGAGGATTTGCAGGGTCAACACTGTCCTCAACTATATGTACATCCTCACGGCTGAGACCGCCGGGTAATGTATTTGCGGTATAATCCTCATAAAAGATTTTCCAAAGCTTTTTGATTCTCGAGCAGTAGTCGTTAACGGTGTAAGAGGATTTGCCGTTAGCAATACAGTAACGGGTGAAGGCATCCTGAAGCTGAGTGTCACATTCAAATGCATCTGGTGCCCATTGGATTTCATCGGCTGCAGAAATTTTGCTTCCCATATAATTATGTGTGAAAGACGTGCCGCCTGTACAGATCCCGCTCATATGCTCTCTGAGTGATTCAATCATAGAGCACTGGGTTTCAATAATCTCACAGAAGGTTTCTGTTATTTTAGTGATAAAAATAAAATCCTCAGGATCGTCGACACTCCACTGCAGATCCTTTATATATTTCAGGTCTGCTCTGATCAGAGCCTCATCCTTATCTTTGTTGTTTTTTCTTTTTTCGTAATATTCAATAAGCTCGTCTATTTTATCCATAAATTAGCCTCCTATGTATTTATATTCCACGTAAAACCTGAGTTTACAGCTTCATTATAGCATATTCCCTAAGTAAAGTAAAGAGTTTTACAAGTGATTTTTTCTACAGAGCTTATAATTTTTCGTTTTGTGAACAAAAAATAAATAAATGTCGGTTTTCTTGACTTCTGCTTCTTTAAGGGAATATAATTCCTGTATAGTAAAAATAAAGGAGATATTACTATGAAGAAAATGAAAAAGAAAACCGTTAAAAAAATCGCAATTGCCTTTGCTGCCGTACTTGCAGTAATAATTATCGCTGCGGTAGTTATGTTCCAGGGGGAGGCACGTACCCTTCTTTCTGTAAAAGAAAACGGAGATACGGGTATTTACGAAATCGACTATGCCGCTGACTATAAGCTCGACGAGCTTCTGGAGGCAGGCGGTGCCGCAACGGAAGAAGAGCTTGTTCAGTACATAATCAAAACCATGCTCAAGGGACTTCCCATTGACGTACCCTATGAGATTCCCAACCTTGCCTGCTCAACCTTCTATGCCGAAACACCCGAGGAGGGATATATCTTCGGCAGAAATCTTGATAACCAGACCACAGACCTTGCAGTTGTAAAAACAAATCCCAAGGACGGATACAGCTCGGTTTCCGTTGTCAATCTCAGCTTTTTAGGCTATAACGAAAGCTATACTCCCGATAAGCTTCTCGACCGTATAAATATTCTCGCTTCGGCATATTTCCCCCTTGACGGTGTAAACGAAAAGGGACTTGCAGTAGGTGTACTTCAGCTTCAGGCTCCCGCCACCGCACAGGACAACGGCAAAACCGACGTTGGTACTACTCTTGCAATCAGAGCTATGCTTGATATGTGCGCTACCGTTGACGAAGCAATCGAGCTTCTCAAGGGCTTCGATATGTTTGCCGCCGCAAAGGGCTGCTATCATTTCCAGATTGCCGATGCAACAGGCAAGAGCGTTGTTGTTTCCTACGTAAATAACGAAATGGTTATCACTGAAAAGAATGAAAAAGGTTTCATCGCCGCTACTAATTTCTACCTTCACGAGGTACCCTTCGAATATGAGGCTCAGGGTCTTGACCGCTATGCAATCCTTGAGGAAACCCTCACTGAGAAGAATTCCGTACTCACCAAGGATGAGGGTATGGATCTTCTTGAAGCCGCCCGTATAACAGGTACGGACCCCGATGAAAAGGGCAGAGTATATTCAACTCAGTGGTCATCAATTTACGACCTTACAAATCCCTCACTCACTCTTTGTGCGGATATGGATTATGATAACGCCTATGTTTATGAGGTAAAATAAACAAGATGCCGCAGAGTCCTTATGTGATTTGCATAAGGACTCCTTTTTATGTTCCTGCGGTTGACTTTCCGTGCGGATAGGAATATAATGAAAAAAAGCGTCGGAAACGGCGTATTCAGGAGGATGAAAATATGAAAAACAGCAACGCCTTACAGGCGATAAAATTCGCACTTTT
>JAZUAZ010000008.1:0-19632 GCA_045638245.1 Acutalibacteraceae bacterium
CAAGGATAAACCGAGATATCTTATGGGTGTCGGTACTCCCGGGAATATTATTGAAGGTGTCAGCAGGGGAGTTGATCTTTTTGACTGCGTTATGCCCAGCAGAAATGCACGTCACGGTCATCTTAACACATGGAAGGGTATAATCAACATTAACAATGCAAAGTATGAAAAGGATGCTTCTCCAATCGATACGGAGTGTGATTGTCCTACCTGCAGACACTTTTCGCGCTCATATATCAGACATCTCTTCAAATGCAAAGAAATACTGGCGATGAGACTCTGTGTAATTCATAATTTGTATTTTTATAATAATATGATGGAGAAAATCAGAGAATCGCTTGACAACGATACGTTTGTTGAGTTTAAAGAAAAATATGTAGATTTGCTTGATAAGAGAATATAACTAAACTGTGAATTTATTAAAATAAACTTGATAAATTCTAATGTATATGATATAATTTTCACCAATGTTTAATTAAGTGGAGGTAAACAAAAATGGATATGACATTTATTTTAATTATGGTTGCAATGTTTGGTCTTATGTACTTTACATCAATCCGACCGCAGAAAAAGAGACAGCAGCAGGAACAGGAAATGAGAAACGCTGTTGAAGTAGGTGACGAAATTACAACAATCGGCGGTATCTGCGGCAGAATCGTTACAGTTAAGGAAGAAAACCTTATCATTGAAACGGGTGCTGATAGAAACAGAATAACAATCACACGTTGGGCTGTTCAGCAGAACAATTCAGCCAATGAACGTCTCGCAGCACAGAGAGCCGCTGCTAAAGAAGCTGCTGATAAGGCAAAAGCTGAAAAAACAGGCGCAAAGAAGGATAAGAAATCCAAAGACAAGACTGATTGGGAAAAATAATTCAGTCATAAATGAAAAACACTCCTCATATCATTTAACAGATGATATGAGGAGTGTTTTTATTGTCAAGAGCATCAAAAAATAAAAAGCAAAACAATTCAACTTTCAAAAATATAATGTCACATTTTTTTATAGCTGCAGTGATAAACATTATAACCGTTTTAATTATTTGCCTATTTTTTTACATTACTGACAGGGATATTTACAACGATTTTGCATTGATAACGATAGTTATATCTGCATCGTATTTTTTATCTTCATATTTCATTGGTAAAAGATTAAAATCAAAGGGTATGATTTACGGCTTATGTTATAATCTTCCGACAATTATTATAATGCTGATGATTTCCCTTTGTTTAAACTCATTTTCCTTTGATGAAAGAATATTTATACTGTCGGGGTTATGTATTCTCACCTCGGCATTAGGAGGTATAACTGCAGTGAACTCTAAAAGCAAATATAAAAGAAAGTGACGGTGATATATATTGAAAATAAATGCCGTGTTTATAAACAAAGCAAATTTAAGAAAACGCAACATTTTTTCATCGGAATTTAATAAAAAGTATATTTTAACAATATATCTGTCTTTGGCTGTAATTACAGGAACAATAATTTATTTATGCAATAAATCAGATATAAATATTTATTATTCAGAATTGTTTGAAAATTTTTTTTACATTTCATCAAGAAAAAATAATATTGATATTTTTATCTCTTTATTGAAAATTTCCTTACCGTATATATTATTGATGCTGATATTTTCAACATCAGCAATTGGTGAAATACTCATATACATACTTGCATTTATCAGCTTTTCAGGGATGAGTACATACACTTCATTTATATACAACAAATTTGGAATAGCTGGTATTAAATATTGCTTTACCGTATTTTTGCCTGGCAGAGTGCTATTTATCATCGGGTCATTGATTCTGATAGAACTTTGTATAAACAGATCAAGAGATTACAGACAAAAAAATGTACTTTCAGAGCAAGATTTAAGAAAAAACAAGTTTGTCTTCATTGTTGCTTTGATTGTATTTTTGTTATCTGTTTGTACAGATTTGTTGTTTATCTCTATAATTTTACCCAAAAGCGATATTTCAACTCTCTTTTGATAAAGGATTATTTTTTACAGCTTCACGTAATTGTTTGTTTTCGATATGAGTATATATTTCGGTAGTTGAAAGGTTTTCGTGTCCAAGCATTTCTTTTAGTAAAAGTACATCAGCATCTCCATGCTGATACATAAGCGTAGCAGCGGTATGTCTGAGCTTGTGTACGGAATAATGCTGACCGTCAAGCCCTATCTTTTCAAGATAGTGATAAACCATCAACTGTACCGCCTGACGACCTATTCTCTTATTGAGCCTACTGATAAACAAAGCATTTCTGTCGTCACCCTTCAACTGATCGTGAGGTCGTACTGCAAGATAATCTTTAAGTGAATCAATACATGCTTTATTAAGATAAACCATTCTTTGCTTGTTACCCTTACCGGTAACAAGCATTTTTTCCTCAGAAAAAATTATATCACCAATATTAAGATTAACAAGCTCCGCAAGTCGAAGCCCGCAATTAAGAAAGAGAGTAAGTATACAAAAATCCCTAACTTTGTTTTCACCATCGACACTTGCCAAAAGTTCGCGACTTTCACTAAGTGTAAGATATTTGGGCAGTTTCTTTTTAGGGGATGCAACCTGAAGCTGAGATACCGGATTTTTATCAATATAACTCATTTTATCCGATATATATTTAAAAAAACCGCGTATTGCAGAGGCTTTTCGGGCACGTGTAGTTACATTGTTTGATCGTTCATTATCGCAATACGCAAGAAACTCGTTAACGTTTTTTAAAGTAATATTGTTACAATAATCCGCATCCATATATGTAAGACTAAAATTTTTTTCTAATTCATCAGGGGAGGAGAGTGAATTATCTTTTGCAGCGAGAAATCTAAAAAACAACCATAAATCAAGTTCGTAACCGTCGGTTGTAGACCTGTTACACCCCTTAGTAACCACAAGGTCATTTATGTATTCGGTTAACAAGTACGGTAAATTTTTTTTATTTATTTGTTCTGACATAAAGAGCACCTCTCTATTTTGATTTAAGTTAAAAGAAAGTCAACTATACAAAATTTTACTGATTACTACAAATAAAGTATACTGTAAGTACCTTGCTGCAGTTTTTAATTTTACATTTGATAGAAATTTTATATTAAACCATTGGTACACTAATTGAATAATAAATAAATGACAGTTAAAATCAGTTTCTGTTTTTATCAGATTTTAAAAGAATCACTTTTTAATATATAAGCATCAAAAACGTTTTTTCAGTGATTTATAATTAACATTATCCAGCCATAAAATACATTCTGTCTAATTATGAACTTGTAAAACAAAATAATAATGAATTTCCAGCCCCCCTCAACTATACAAAATATCTATTTTGTATAGTTGCCACTGTAAATTATAGCACATTGTACAAAAACTGTCAAGTCAGTTCCCCTATAAGAAATAAAATCATCATTCATTATATTAAATATTGAAAACGTACAATATATGTGATAATATTATATCATTAAAAATTAGGATGATTAAAATGCAAATAAAAATTCAAAATGGATTGGTAGAACTTTCAGGCGAACCAATACTGAAAAAAATCAATATTGAAATTAACACAGAAAGTAAAATTGGTGTTGTTGGTAGGAACGGCTGCGGAAAAACTACACTGCTCAGGCTCCTTGGCGGCGAATTAGATATTTCGAGAGATTATCCCGAACTTAATAGTCAGTACATCATATCCGGGCATCCAATTATTGGTACGCTTAACCAGATGGCGTTTAAGGATGATTCAATCTCTATGCTCGATGAAATAAGAAGTGCGTATAAACATATTATCGATATGAAGGAAAAGCTTGATGAACTTCAGATCGAACTCGAATCTGAGTCAGATAGCAAAAAAATAGTTGAATATACTACCCTTCTTGATATTTTCACAAATTCCGGCGGATTCTATTTTGAAAAAGAATACGAAGCTGCAATAAAACGTTTTGGATTCAGTGATGATGATAAAAATAAACCGTTAACAGATTTTTCCGGAGGTCAAAGAACAAAAATCGCATTTCTGAAATTATTGTTATCAAAACCGGATTTACTTCTTCTTGACGAGCCGACAAACCACCTTGACGTTGATGCGGTTACCTGGCTTGAGGAATATATATCATCATACAAAAAAGCTGTTGTTATCGTTTCCCATGACAGAATGTTCCTTGACAGAACTGTAAATAATATATACGAAATTGAACACGGGAAAACCAGTTGCTATATTGGAAATTATACTCAATTTGTAAATCAGAAAAAAATCATCAGAGATCAACAAGCAAAAGCCTATGAGGAACAACAAAAAGAAATTGCAAGGCTCAAGGAGCTTATTGAAAAATTCAGATACAAAGCTAATAAGGCGGCTATGGCACAGTCCAAAATCAAATATCTTGAAAGAATGGATCTTATAGAACCGCCTGAAAATTATGATTCAAAGCAATTTCATGCAAGCTTTGAACCTGATATAAGATCAGTTAAAGATGTATTAGTTGTACGAAACCTCAAAATAGGATATGATTCAATCATTAACGAGGTGTCTTTTTCTATACAGAGAGGTCAACACGTCGGTATTATTGGAGGAAACGGAAAAGGAAAATCAACATTGCTTAAAACAATTGTTGGTGCAATCCCCTCTCTCGGTGGAAATTTTGTAATTGGGAACAATGTAAAAATCGGATACTTCGACCAACAAATGGCACAATATTCGGGAGATAACACTGTTCTCGATACTTTTATGAATGAATTTCCATCATTAACATCTTTTGAAGCAAGAAGCGCTTTAGGAGCTTTTCTTTTTACAGGCGACGATGTATTTAAACAGGTCAACGTGCTTTCGGGAGGCGAAAAAGTACGTCTCACACTTTGTATAATATTTAAAAAGAAACCAAATTTTCTTATTCTTGACGAGCCAACAAATCACATGGATATAATCGGCAAGGAAGCTCTTGAAAACATTTTGCGTAATTATACCGGTACATTATTATTTGTTTCTCACGACAGGTACTTTATTAAAAGTGTAGCAGACCATCTTATATCTTTTGAGGATTCCGAAACATTATGGTATGAGTTTGGTTATGACGAATATGAAGAGAAAATCAGAACAAAAAAAGAGACCGATAATAGTCTCTCTATATCCCCTACTATAACTGTCAAAACTAAAAAAACTTATACAACTCCCGGAAAAGAAAAAGCAAGGCGCGAAAGAGCTATTACGAAAGCAGAAAATAAGATTTCTATACTTGAGGAAAAACTCTCATTGCTTACAGATGAACTGAATAATGTTGAAAATATGTCTGATTATATTAAACTGACAGAATTGCAAAATGAAATCAATTCCACTGAAGAAGAACTGCTTTCAACAATGGAAGAGCTTGAAAATCTACTCAACCAATAGTAAAAAAAAATCCACTACGCAACTATAAAATGCGCAGTGGATTTTTGCTATAACTTTAAAATCCCAATAGCCCGAATAAACCATATGATAAAATGGATATAATTACCCCCGCAACAAACACACCAAGTGCAATTGCAGGAAATGAGTGTTTAATTCGTATATCTAACAAATCAGCGATAAGAGCTCCTGTCCACGCTCCGGTACCCGGCAAAGGAATAGCAACAAACATAAACAAACCTAAAAGACGATATTTTTTTATTCCGTCTGCTTTTCGTATTGATTTTGCTTCAAGTTTGTCAATCAGTCGACTAAACCATTTGATCTTTTTTAATAGATTAAATATCTTTCTGATAAATAGAAGTATAAACGGTATAGGAAGAATATTTCCGATAAAGCAAATAAAAAAAGCTTTAAAGAAGTCAACGCCCAACAACTTTGCAACAATTAATCCTCCGCGGAGTTCAAGTACAGGTAACAAAGATACTATAAATGTAATCAACTCCGCCGAAAGAACATCAGAGAAATTTTCAATAAAATACTTTGCAATTGCTTCAGTCATATTATCCCTCCGGATTGACTGGTGTTTCCAGATATCTTTTCGCTTCAGCTAAAATATATTTGTCGTTTTCGTAATTGAGTATACGCAACGCATCTTCATAAGCGAACCAACCGCACTCTTCGATTTCTTCCTCCTGAAGTCTGTAATCACATTCATCAGTTTCAGCAAGAAAAATCGAGACCGACTTTTCAATTTTACCTTGAATTGTGTACTCTGATTTTTTAACAAATCCCGGAACAATTTTTATGTTTAGACCTGTTTCCTCATACACCTCACGGATTGCTGTGTCTTCTTCCGATTCTCCGGCTTCTATATGTCCTTTAGGAAAACCCCAGTGTGCACTTCTTCGGTTTCTTATAAGAAGAAATTTTCTTTCATCTGAATCTTTTCTGAAAATAACCGCACCGCAGGAGCTTTCATATAAGCACTCAATGCTATAATTATTCCTGCCTTCAGCAAATTCAATTGCCTGCTTAACATCGTTAATAATATACCTTGTACTCTTTGGTGCAACTACCCATGCCATCCCTCTGCAACTTTGTCTTTTAATAACAGCTATAACTCGCCCGTCAAAATTTCTGACAGGATGATTTATGCCCATTATATAGGCACCTTGTACAGATCTCTTGTTACTTTTAAAGCTATCGATTACGCCGTAATTGAGCTTATATTTAAAGCCGAATCTGTTGTTGAAAGAATGCATTGGGGATGTTACACGTACCTTCACGAATTTTCCTAACATTTAGGTATCCCCTTTTTACAAAATACAGTTATTCCTCACAGAGAACAACTGCACAGAATTATATGAGTTTATTATACTTGTTTGCATTTAATTTTTCAATAGGTTTTTATTAAAAATCCACATTTGTTAAAATTAGTAAAAATTATAGCAGAAATGTTAATAAATAAATACAATTTAATATACAGTTGTCTTTTTTGTGTGCTTGTGTTATAATTGAAAATAATAATATACGGAGAATTGTTATGAAAACTTTATTTATTTCCGATCTGGACGGTACTCTGCTTAATGACAAAGCTGAGCTTTCCGATTATACAAAAGAAAAATTAAAATTCCTTATCGAAAAAGGTGTACTTTTTACGGTTGCAACAGCAAGAACCATGGCGACGGTAAAGGATATATTTTCAGGAATAAAAATGAATTTACCGTGGATACTTATGAATGGTGTTCTTATTTATGATCCTTCTGAAAATATCAATATATCGTCAAATGAAATAGCTCATAATGATGCAGAAAGCATACTTAAAATTTACAATAAATACAATAAAACACCTATGCTTTATATACTGCGTGATGATCATCTGGAAATACAATATCAGTCACTTGATAATATTCACCAATATGAATATGTCAATGCAAGAAAAAATCTTCAGGATAAACGTTTCAAAAAAATTAAAGGTGAATTCTCCATTAACAAAGACGATACGTTAATATATATGGTTAGCCTCGATAAAGAAGATAAGCTTGCACCTATTTACAAGGAAATCCGCAACGAAAACCGTGTTTACTGTGCTTTTTACACCGATAATTATACAGAGTGTAATTTTATGGAGTGTATGAACAAAACCGTATCAAAAGGTAAAGCAGCTCAACAACTGAAAGAATATCTTCAAGTCGATAAAATTATAGCATTCGGAGACAATCTTAATGACCTTCCGCTTTTCGAGATTGCTGACGAATGTTATGCAGTTTCAAACGCTTGTGACGAATTGAAGATGGCTGCAACGGGAATAATCGAATCAAATAATAACAACGGAGTTATAAACTTTATCTGTAGTATTTTTTACCAAAACAACAGTCAGGAGAATTGATATGGAAAAATTATACAAAGAGTATCTGAAAACATATACCGGTCTAGACTTTAGTAATTCGGATGGATTTTTTGATGTAGTTAAAGATATCTATTATTCCGATGAGGTTCAGTCTCTTTCACAGTATGAGCAGCATTTTGAAATTGACAGACTGCAGCATATAACATCAGTTGCTTATTTATCTTATGTAATTTGCAAAAAACTCGGTCTCGATTATAAATCCGCAGCCCGAGCCGCTACAATGCATGACCTTGTATATTACGATTGGCGAAACGGAACAACCGGCGGATGGCATAAAAATCACGGCTATAAGCACCCTAAATACGCATGCTACAATGCCAATGAGCTTTGTGGCGGCATAACAGATAAGGAAAAGGACATTATACTCAGGCACATGTGGCCTCTTACAGTCATACCGCCCAAATATAAAGAAGGTATGGTTGTAACTTTTTCCGATAAATACTGTGCCGCAAGAGAAGTGCTTTATTCCTTTAGCAACAAGTACAAAAATAAGTTTTTACAAGATGTTGAGGAGTTGAAGCAATGCAAGAAATAACTAAATACATATTATTGTTCTTTTTCTATAGTTTCGGCGGTTGGTGTCTTGAATCAACTTATCGCTCTATAGGCGAAAAACGGCTCATAAACAGTGGATTTCTTACAGGTCCGCTTTGTCCGATATACGGAACCGCTGCTGTTGTTATGGTAATTTTTATATACCCATTCAGAGAAACCCCTCTATTTGTTTTTCTTTTGGGTATTGTAGTTTGTGATTTGGTTGAATTTGCAACCAGTGTAATCATGGAGAAGCTTTTTGCAGCTCGTTGGTGGGATTATACTTATGAATTTTGTAATCTCAACGGCAGAATATCACTGAAACACTCACTTCATTGGGGGGTTGTTTCAGTTGTATTTGTACTGTTACTGCATCCCGCGGTAGACAAACTTTACAACAGAATAAATAGTGTTTACATTAAATATTTGCTCATTTCAGTGCTTATAATTTTCGCTATAGATGTAGCAAATGCAGTGCGAAAAGCCATTGATATACGAAAAATACAGATTAAATTAAATAGTTTTATCAATACACTTTCATCGGTTCTTTCCTCTGTGAAAAACACTATCGGCGATAAGTACACAGTAATACAAACAGAAATATATAAACATTCAGACAGAATTTCTGAATACAAAAAACAAGTTGACGGTACTCTGGCCAGACTAGAAAAGCTACTCAATAAAGAAAACAAAAAGAAAACTTATGACCGTCATTTTTTTAACAACACTGAGCTTGAAAGACATACCAGAAAACAAATGGATAAAATTCGTTCGCTTATCAACGACATAAAAGCAAATATTTATGAAGGTGAAGAAAAACAATAAGGAGTTAAAATAAATGGATAAAATTGATGTCAGAATAAAAAAGACTTATGGCCAACTTATAGTAGGATTTATTGATTTATTAAGCGATAAAACTTTTGATAATATAACTGTATCAGAAATATGTGAGCATTCAGGGGTTCACAGAGCAACGTTTTATAAGCATTTTAGCGATAAATATGAGTTTTTGACTTTTTGCCTTAAATTTCTCTTGAGTGACATAAACCTCTCAGCTATAACCCCGGATATAACTCCGGAAAACATCAAAAAATCCTGTTCAGAATTTATCCGCGAAGTCTTTGGCTACATAAATAAGTATCACAAAATCTTTTCAACCGTATTTTCCAGTAACCAGTCAGCTTCTTTTAATTATCATCTCGAAGCAATGATCACATCCTTCTGCTTTGACAAGTTCCGTGCAGTACTTCAGGATATTCCTGAACATAAAATTGAACTGCTCGCTAACTTTTACTCAGGAGCAGTTCTTGGTGTTATTAAATGGTTTGTACGTCAGAGCAACGAATGTGCTCTTGACGATATATATACGTTTTTTGAGCACAGAATTGACGAAATCAGCTTGTATTACCGTAATCATCTTATGGATAACGGTTAATTTGTCTACAAATCATAATCGTCAAGAAAATTATATTTATAATCCCCTTTTCTGTACCCGATTACAGTTTCAAGATTTACATTATGCACACTTCTGAATATATTCATTTCAATGTTGGAGTTGATTTTTCTGAAACGAGAAATCAACTCTTTCATTTCTTTGCGCTTTGATTGCATTTCAAGATCGGAATGAATTTCATTTTCACGTGTAAATTTACAGGCACACTGTAAAAACTCAAGACTATTATATCTGGCCCATGATATGATATCAGCTTCTCGTACCATATATAATGGTCTTATAAGTTCCATACCTTCAAAGTTTGTACTGCGAAGCTTCGGCATCATTGTTTTTATTTCTGCACCATATATCATGCTTAAAAGAATTGTTTCGATAACATCGTCAAAATGATGGCCAAGAGCAATTTTATTGCATCCGAGAAGCTTTGCATTCTTATACAAGTGTCCCCTTCTCATTCTTGCACACATATAGCAAGGAGAGCTTTCAATATCGGCAACATAGTCGAAAATATTTGCATTACATATTTCTATAGGTATATCGAGCATAGCTGCATTATCAATAATTCGCTTAAGATTTTCTTCAGAATACCCCGGATCAAGAACCATATATTTTGCTTCAAAAGGAAAATCACTGTGTTTCTGAAGATGTTGTATACATTTAGCAAGCAGCATAGAGTCCTTGCCACCCGAAATGCAGACAGCAACTCTGTCTCCGGGTTTAAGCATTTCATATTCATTTATGCCTGCAATAAATCTTTTCCATATATTCTTACGGTATTTTTTAATTATGCTTCTTTCGACTTCAATATGTTTTTCCATATAAACCACCTAAAAATAATGCAGACGGAGAATCCATCTGCATTAAAATTTTATGAGGATTAACTCACATCATCTTTGATTTTAAAAATTATCTTTAATATACCTCTTAATGATTTCGGACTTCTTACAACTACAATTTTCAAGCCAAGTACCTCCTAAACCATCATCTCTTCTGACATGAAACAATTCCGAGAACGACAAGCATCAACGCCATTACAAAGAGAATGAACTTATCAGGGAAGCATAGTGATAACAGAAACCCCGCACCAAACGCAGTGAAAATAAGCCCTTTGGGACAACATTTCGGATTCGCCATACCATCATCCCTTCATCAAATTAGCCCGATTCTTTCGAACTAATATCATTATACGATTAAGAAGGGAAAGTGTGATTAAATAATATTATAATTGCCATTTCTTAACGCTTTTAAGCTCATTATACATTAAGCGGTAACTTTCATAGCGACTTACACTGATAACGCCTTTTTCAACCATTTCGCAAATTTTACAGCCTTTATCCCCCATATGCGAGCATCCGGTAAATCTGCACCCGCTAAGGTAATCGGAAAACTCATTAAAATAATACTGCAAATCCTCAGCTAAAACAATATTATCATTCATAAAATCAATGCTTGAAAAACCGGCAGTATCAATAACATAGCCGTTTCCTACAGGAAAAATTTCAGCCTGTCTCGTAGTATGACGTCCTCTTCCGAGTTTATCACTTATTTCCCCTGTTGCAAGATTCAATCCATTACTTAAAGCGTTGATCAAAGTTGTCTTTCCGACGCCGGAATTGCCGGTAAAAGCACACAGACAATTATCAAACTCTTTGATAATTTCATCCGCTCCGCAAGAATCAATGGCAGAAAATGTATATACATTGTATCCGGTGCTACTGTAAATTTCCTTAAGTTGCGCAGCGTCCATGAGATCTGTTTTTGTTATAACGATAACCGGGGTTATGTTGTTTTTCTCAGCAAGCACAGTCATCTTGTCGATTATAGCAGTATTAGGTAAAGGCTTTGCAACAGAAATAACAATAATGAGCTTATCAACATTTGCTACAGGAGGTCTTACGAGTTTGTTTTTTCTAGGCTCAATAGATTCAATTATATTGTCATCAAGTCCGTTAATCGAAACAGTTACATAATCGCCGACAAGCGGAGAAATCTTTTCCTTTCTGAATTTCCCTTTTGCCTTACACTTAACATTACCACTGTCTGTTCTGACCGTGTAAAGACCTCCGACCCCTTTGACAATCTGTCCACTTAATAACATATGACACTTATTGCTGGACGCTGGCCACTGTTTCACCACTACCGTTTTGTACCGAAGAAGGAACGGTACTTGACTCCGTTGTAGGTTCTGTTGTAGGAGTAGTGGTAGGTTCTGTTGTTGGCGTTGTGGTCGGAGTCGTAGTAGGTGTTGTTGTAGGTGTTGTAGGATTTGTTGACGGTTGCGGATGCGTTGTTGAAGGCTCTGTAACAGGTGGTAATGTAGTGTCAGGTTCAGTAGGCAGAGTAACGGGAATGCCACTGCTTACGACAATTGTAACCGGAGTCTTAGGCTTAACCTTCTTACCCGCATCAACAACACTTATTACTGTATCCTTAGGTAAATCACTATCCTGATACTCAACAACAACCTCAAGATCAAGATCTGTTAATGCTGTTTTTGCAGCATCGAGCTTCTGTCCTGTGAGATCAGGGATTTTTATTTCCTGAGGATCAATACCGGTGCTGACATAAAGTGTGATTACAGTACCGGGCTCAACCTCAACGTCAACATCAGACTGTCCGAGAACAGTTCCTGCAGGACTCTTATCATCCTGATACTCAACAGCAACCTCAAGACCGAGATCCTTAAGCTTCTGAGTTGCAGCACCAATCATCATATTTCTTACCTGGGGTACAATAACAAGCTTCTTATTGGTTGAGTAATAAATTATAACAAGTGAACCAACCTGCGCTCTTTCACCTATCTGAGGATCGGTTCTTAATATTGTACCCGGCTCAACCGTATCGTCAAACTCTGCTACAACCTCAACATCAAAGTTGAGATTTTTAAGCTTCATTTCAGCTACGGATGGGCTGTCTCCGCTGACATCAGGAATTTCAATACCGTTGTTAATATCTTCACCGGACACAAAAACCTTGATAGTTGTGTTTTTGCTTACAGTGCTTCCGGGCTTAATATCCTGATGAAAAATCACACCGACAGCATATTCTTCACTGTATCCGTACTCGATATCGAAATTAAATGTATTTTCATACTGCTTCTTAACATCATCAAAATATTTTCCTGTAAAGTCAGGAACATCAACTTTACTTGATTTTGAAGAGACTATAGGAATAAGCCATGCAGCAAAAGCAATTAAAGCAACAAGCACTGCAGTAAGAAGAGTTATCGTAACCTTTTTTCCGATATTACTACGTCTTTGCGCTGATTCATCATAATATTCATCATCAATCTCTACAGCAGCAGGAGTTGATACAGAACTGTATTCGGGTGCTGTTTTTGTAGGAAGATTAAGTGCATCGTCAAAAGAATAATCGAATTTAATATTAGGATTTTTCTTATATGCATCGAGGTCAAGTAAAACCTCAGAAGCAGACTGATATCTGTCATTCTGATTTTTTTGCATTGCACGCATAATGATTTGCTCAAGTCCAACAGGAATATCAGGATTTATTTCACGAGGCTTCACCGGGTCATTCTGAAGCTGCATAAGAGCTACTGAAACAGCGTTATCTGACTGGAAAGGAAGACGTCCGGTAAGCATTTCATAAAGAATTACACCCACTGAATAAAGGTCAGTCTTAGCATCGGTTATACTACCCTTAGCTTGTTCAGGGCTGATATAATGTACTGATCCGATTGCACCGTCAGTCATAGTGCGCGTCTCACTGCGACTGAAACGAGCAATACCAAAATCAGTAACTTTTATCGTTCCATCCGATTTAAGCATAATGTTTTGCGGTTTAATATCTCGATGCACAATCCCTTTGTCATGAGCGTGCTGAAGGGCTCTTAAAATCTGTGTAAGGAAATATATTGCCTCTCTGGGATCAATTCTTCCTTGTTGAAGCATATATTCCTTCAGAGTAATACCATCAACATATTCCATAACAATATACTGAAGCATATCACCATAGCTAACATCGTAAACACGAACAATATTCTGATGTGACAAAACTGCAATTGCTTTTGATTCATTCTTGAATCTTCTTCTGAATTCATCATTAGCAATAAACTCATCCTTTAATATTTTTACGGCAACAATTTTGTGATCGATATTATCGAAGGCTTTATACACAACAGCCATTCCGCCAATACCAATTATTTCCATTATTTCGTAACGTCCATCAAGACGCTTTCCAACATAATTTTCCATGGATGCCACCTTAACCTTTCATAATAACAACCGTGATATTGTCACGTCCGCCGTTAGAATTAGCCAGATCTATGTACTTATCGGCGAGACAATCAAAATCATTGTTCAGATATATGTCAAGAATCTGATTGTCACTGACGAGTCCGCTAAGACCGTCAGAACATAGAATAAGAGCCTCTCCCTCGTTTATGCACACAAAATCGAAATCAATGTCAACCTCTTCACTAATGCCGAGTGCTCTCGTAATTATATTTTTTATTGGCGTAGTTTCAAACTCTTCTTTAGAAATCTGTCCGCTATCGAGCATTTCCTGAACGAGTGAATGATCCTTTGTTACTTGCTCAATTTTACCATCGGTAATTTTGTATGCGCGGCTATCACCTGCATGAGCTATACAAGCCTCATTGTTTTTTATAACAGCAGCAACAACTGTTGTACCCATTCCACGCAAATCTTCATCGACAGAGCCTCTGTCATAAACAGCTACATTTGCGGTTGTAATCGCCGAAAGAAGCAAATTTTCGAGAGAAGATACAGGCATTGCTTTACTGTAACACTTTCTGATTTTATCAGCTATCATATCAGTAGCCATAGTACTGGCAATTTTACCGCCGTGTATTCCACCCATACCATCGCAAACAATTGACCACTTTACGCCGTCATCAAAAGTTCCGAACTCAAAAGCATCTTCGTTATGCTGGCGCACCAAGCCTTTGTCAGTTTTTCCGACAATACCCATAGACTTATCTCCTTTGTATTATTTTTCGCCTCTTCTCAGCTGACCGCATGATGCATTTATATCGCTGCCGAGCGTACGTCTGACCGTAACATTTATTTTATATTTTTCAAGAGTTTTTATAAACGAATTTATTCTGTTATCAGAACTCTTTGTGTAGTCTCGTTCCTTCACTGTGTTAACAGGAATGAGGTTCACATGGCAAAGCATACCTTTTAATTTTCTGCCAAGCTCGTGAGCGCAATCATCGCTATCGTTAACCCCACTGATCATAGCGTACTCAAAAGAAATTCTCCTTGATGTGACCTGTGTATATTTTCTGCAAACCGAAAGAAGAGTTTCAATATTCCACCTGTCATTTACAGGCATTGTACGACTTCTAATCTCATCGTTAGGTGCATGTAAAGAAACAGAAAGCGTAAGTTGTAACTTTTTCTCAAGAAGCTTTTCAATACCGCTGACAACTCCGCAGGTAGATAAAGATATGTTTCTCATACTTATATTTAAGCCCTGGTTATTTGAAATCATATCCAAAAATCTCATAACATTATCAAAATTATCCAAGGGCTCTCCGACGCCCATCATAACTATGTGGGATATTTTGATACCGAGATCCTTCTGAGCAACGTATATCTGTGATAATATTTCGGAAGGTGTGAGATTTCTTACAAAACCCGCTATACCTGAAGCGCAGAATCTACACCCCATTTTACAGCCAACCTGACTCGAAACACAGATTGTGTAACCGTACTTGTATTTCATAACGACCGACTCAATGAGTTCACCGTCATGAAGCTTGAACAGATACTTAACTGTACTATCATACACTGAAATCAACTTTTTTTCAATACTACAAGTATAAATATCATAGTTAATTTTTAGTTTTTCCCTTAAATCTTTAGATAGATCAGTCATCTCATCAAAACTGTCAGCGCCTCTTCTATGAAGCCATGCGTAAATCTGTGTAGCTTTGAAGCTTTTTTCGCCCAGAGAGTCAATTTCAACCTTCAATTCATCAAAAGAAAGTGATTTTATATCCTTACTCATTATATCATTCCTTACGCTTGAAAACTGCAACAAAAAAACCGTCTCCACCGTTTTTGTGCGGCAACAAAGTTAAAAATTTTTCTTCAGAGAGTTCAGGAACCGGAACTACAGAGTAGAAATCCGTGTTTTCATTAAGAAAACGTTTGCAAACTTCTTCGTTTTCACGTTTAAGAAGCGTGCAGGTTGAGTATAAAAGTGTTCCACCCTGCTTTACATATCCCACAGCATTTGAAAGTATTCCATACTGTATTTCGGGTAAGTCAGTTAATGCTTCCGGATTTTTATATTTAATCTCTGGCTTTCTTCTGATAATCCCCA
This sequence comes from Acutalibacteraceae bacterium, assembly GCA_045638245.1. Lineage (GTDB taxonomy): Bacteria > Bacillota > Clostridia > Oscillospirales > Acutalibacteraceae > UBA6857. Next base: position 16,086 of record JAZUAZ010000008.1, read on the forward strand.
AACCTGAACAGGGAACATCACACAAAACCCTGTCAGCCTTACCGATTTTAGCATCAAACACAGAAGCATCCGAAACATCAGCACTTATGCAAGTCAACCCTAATCTTTCAGCACCTTTTTTTATAAGATTTACTCTGTTTTGATATAAATCAAAACATTTTAAAGTTCCCGTATTTTCCATATACTGAGCAACTGTAAAAGCTTTTCCTCCGGGAGCTGAACACAAATCAAATACAGTCTCCCCTTTTTTTGCTCCTAAAGCCCTGCAACATATCTGACAAGACAAATCCTGAACGTGAAACAAGCCTTTCTTATAGCTATCAAGAGACTCAATATCACAACCACCGAGCTCAATAGATAGGGCTCCTGAAAAATATGTTTTCTTTGCAGGTATGCCTTCGTTTTTTAATATCTCGATCAATTCATCATCTGAGCATCTGAGCGTATTGGTTCGTACCGTTATGTCCGGTGCACCAACTGTAGATTCAAGAAACATAACAGTGTCAGATTCGCCAAGTTCTTTTAACCATATATCAATATAATCTGTCGGACATGAATATTTAACACTAAGATAATCCTTTTTATTCTTTTCATCAGGAAAAGAAAGTCCTGTTGTTGAAATTTTTCTCAAAACAGCATTTATAAGTCCAGAAGCAAAGGCAACGCCATTCTTTTTTGCCAATGATACACTTTCATTAACTGCTGCCGATACCGGCACCTTATCCATAAAAAGAATCTGATAAGCACCAAGTTCAAGTATAACAAGAACTTCAGGTCTGAGTTTTTTTAACGGCTTTGCGAGATGCTTACTTAATTGATAATCAATTGTTATTTTTCTTTCAATACATCCGTAAAACAAAGCAGACACAAAAGTCTTATCTCTTGTGTCAATACTTATATCTGACAATACTTTATCAAGCGTCAGATTTGAATAGGCTTCATTTCTGAAAGTTTTCAGTAAAGCTTCAAAAGCAATTTGTCTTGCATTAAACATTATTATTATTCCTTTATCGATCTCTTCTTGTTCTTAACACGAGTCGTATTAACGACATTATCGAAACAATCAACGCAGCAACATATGTCAAAGCGGCCGCAGTGAGAACCTTCTTTGCTTTAGGGAGTTCGTCATCATAAAGCAAACCCTTCTCAGCAATAAGTTTCATAGCCCTTCGGCTGGCATTAAACTCAACAGGCAGAGTAATTAGCTGAAACAGTACAACACATGCAAAAAGTATTACACCAATGTTCACTATAAGCTCAGCTCCCATAAAGTATCCCATTATCGCTATAAAAAAGCCTGCACTTGAGCCAAAATTTGCAACCGGTAAAATCGTGTTTCTGATTTTTATCGGTACATATGAAGTTGCATACTGAATTGCGTGTCCGACTTCATGACATGCTATACCAATGCTTGCGATAGATGAGCCGTGAAATACATCCTTTGAAAGTCGAACAACATTCGCCCTTGGATCAAAATGGTCCGTAAGATTTCCTGCTATACACTCAACACGCACAGAACTTCCAAGGCCAGCGCAAGAAAGAATATTTAATGCAGCCTGAGCACCGGTGATTGATTTTTTGTTTCTTACTTCCGACATTTTTTTATAAACACTCTTCACATTAGACTGTGCAATAAGAGATAGTATCAGTGCAGGCACAACGATAATATAGTAGTAATCATAAAAAAACATGAAAATCTCCTTTAAATTCCAAGCAAAAGACCTTTTTCAAGCTTATATCCGTTAAGGAATGCACTTGTTAACATTCTTTTCTTGCCTTCAAGCTGAAGCTCGGTTATTTCGATACACCGATTATCACCGCAGGCGACAAATAATCGGTCACAACACTCGATAACCTCACCGGGAATATTGTTCCCCATTTTATCAGATAAAACAGAAGAATGAATCTTCAAAGTTTTACCTGAAAGTAATGTTGATGCTCCCGGCCACGAATATAAACCTCTTATTTTGTTATGCACTTCAAAAGCTGCAGAGCTCCAATCAATTTTACCCATTTCTCTTGACAACAACCCGACATGAGTAGCAAGGGCTTCATCCTGTTTTACAGGTGTGAGGCTATCGCTTTCAATAAGCGCTATTGTGTCAATCATCGCCTTTGCCCCTAACGGAGCAAGCACCTCATACATATATTCCGTTGTGTCGTTTATGCCTATTGATACCGTTTCTATATTTAAAATATCACCGGTATCCACGCCTTCGTCCATTTGCTGGACTGTCACACCTGTAGTTTTATCGCCGTTAAGCACTGCAAAATGAATAGGTGATGCACCTCTGTATTTTGGTAAAATTGATGCGTGAACATTTATACAACCGTGCTTAGGATAATCAAGAAAATCCTTTGGAAGAATTTTTCCGTAAGCAACGACAACAACAAGATCAGGCTGAATTTCTTTTAATATTTCAACACCTTTACCGTTCTTAAGTGACTCCGGCTGAAAAACCTTGAGATCATGCTTCATAGCCTCAATCTTAACATCGGGAGGTGTCATAACCTGCTTTCTTCCTACCGGTTTATCAGGCTGACAGAAAACGCCAACCACTTCGTGTTTTGATTCAACTAAAGCTTTGAGACAGGCCACAGAAAAATCCGGTGTGCCCATAAAGGCTATTTTCATATAAAAACTTCCTTTACTTATTATTTTTTATATCGTCAGCAGTTATTTCTTTTATGGTTTTATCTGTATATAAAACGCCATCAAGATGGTCGATCTCGTGACAGAAGCATCGTGCTTTCAGTCCCGTACCCTCGTATCTGCGCCATACGCCTTCACGATTCTGAGCTTTAATTTTAACATATTCCGGGCGAACAACTTTACCGCTTTCTCCGGGTACAGATAAACAGCCTTCAACGTCACAAACTTCACCTGAAGTTTCTATTATTTCAGGATTGACAAGTTCAAGAAGGCCGTCGCCTACATCCACAACCACAACTCTTTTAAGAATACCAACCTGTACTGCAGCCAGTCCGACTCCCTCCTGCTTGTACATAGTATCCTTCATATCATCAAGCAGAACACCTAAACGTTCATCGAACTTTTCAACCTTACGGCTGATTTTTCTGAGAATAGGATCTTCTGTTGTTACAACTTTTCTTATTGCCATAATTACACTCCTACTTATAACAAATTTTCAGGGTTTATATCAACATTCAGTGTTACGTCAGAATACCTCTTATTCTTGCCAAATAAAATAAGCAATTCTGATATCATTTCCCTGAAATATTTATTGTTTTTACATTTTATAATTATTCTGTATCTATATTTATTGCTGACTTTTGCAATTCTTGCAGGTAACGGACCTAATACAATAACCTTTTGATTCTTGTGCTTTGCTTCTATAGAATTCTGAAAATCACAAAGAAACGCTTTTGAGCATTCAAGAACCTTAAGTTCATTTTCTCCATTAAAGTTTACGACACACATATCACAGTAAGGAGGATATATCATCGCTTTACGGATTATTATTTCATTATTATAAAAGCTTTCAAAATCTTGTTTCTGAGCAAGTTGAATTATATGGTTTTCAGG
>JAZUAZ010000009.1:0-4381 GCA_045638245.1 Acutalibacteraceae bacterium
GACGCTGAAGGTAAGGTTGTAGCAACAGCAGGTGACAGAGAAAAGCTTCACGTTGATTCTCCCGTACTCTGGAACGGTGTCAAGAATCCTTATCTTTACACTCTCAGAGCTTCACTTCTTCAGAACGGTAAGGTTATTGACGAGGTTAAGGTACGCTTCGGCTTCAGAGATATCCGCTTCGATGCAAATGAAGGCTGCTTCCTCAACGGCGAATACATAAAGCTCAAGGGCGTTTCACGTCATCAGGACAGAGAGGTTATCGGTAATGCTCTTACAATCGAGGAGCATAAGGAGGATATTGAGCTTATCGCTTCTATGGGTGCAAACTCCATAAGACTTGCACACTATCAGCAGAGTGAGGATTTCTACGATCTTTGCGACGAGTACGGTATGCTTATCTGGGCAGAGATTCCCGTTATTTCCCGCTTTAACAAGAAGGCTCAGGATAATGCTATGAGCCAGCTCGAGGAGCTTATCAAGCAGAATATGCATCATCCCTGTATCTTCTGTTGGGGCGTACAGAATGAAATCACAATCACAAGCGAAAATGATACACTTATCGAGGGCATCAGAGACCTTAACAACTATGCAAAGTTCCTTGACCCCTCAAGACCCACAACTCAGGCACAGTTCACAATGTGCTCACCCAAGTCTCAGCTTAACAGAATTACCGATATTCTCGCATACAATCACTACTTCGGCTGGTATATGAAGACCTGCGCAGGTCTTGACGAGTGGCTCGAAAAGTTCAGAGCGGCTAATCCCGACCTCGGTATGGGTCTTTCAGAGTACGGCGCTGAAGGCGTACTCGGATACTTCAGTGACGACCCTGTTCAGGGCGACTATTCCGAGGGCTATCAGGCTATGTACCACGAGCATTATGTAAAGACTATCAATGCAAACAAGTGGATATGGGGCTCATACGTATGGAATATGTTTGACTTCGGCTCAGCACTCCGCAACGAAGGCGGCGTAAAGGGCAGAAACAACAAGGGTCTTGTTACCTTCGACAGAAAGCAGAAGAAGGATGCCTACTATCTTTACAAGGCATTCTGGTCAGAGGATAAGTTCATTCACCTTGTAGGTGACAGATACAATCTTCGTACTATCGGCGAAAAGACCTTCAAGGTTTACTCAAACTGCGATAAGGTTACAATCAAGGTGAACGGCAAGCAGAAGACTGTTACCGCTGAAGGCATCTTCGTTTTTGACGGTATGGAAATCGTTGAAGGTGAAAACAAGGTAGTTGTTACTGCAGGTGACCTTAAGGAAACCTACATCTTCACAGGTGTTGCTGAGTACCCGAGAGAGTATCAGAAGCCTGACGGAGCCGCTTCAATGGTACGTAACTGGTTCGTTGAAAAGGACAGCACAAGCAACGACGAATATTACAGCCTTGACGACACTATCGGTGACCTTCTCAAGAGCGAAGACATTCTCAGCATGGTAAAGGGTGCAGCGGGTGCTCTTCTCAAGAGTCCTCTTATGGCAGTTGTAAAGCCTCTCACTCTCAGACAGGTAATCGGTCTTGCTCATCTCAATGAAGAGATTGTTGCTATGATTGAGGACTTCCTCGGAAGCGTTAAGAAGGCATAAGAAAAGCAATATAACGGAAAATCCCCACTGTATAATGCGGTGGGGATTGGTGTTTAGTGTAAAAATGTTGACTTTTTGTTTGGTTGGGTATATATTTTTATTAAAATAAAGAAAAAGAGGAAATATGATATGTTTTGTCAGAAATGTGGAAAGCAGATTTACGATGATAGTAAATTTTGCGGATACTGTGGTGCGAGAAATGTTTTTTGTGACGAAAAAGAAGAAACCGCTTCTGAAATTATGAGCTTTTGTGTTGATTGCAGAATTTACAGTGAGGGCGAATACTGCAAAAATTGCGGAAAAAACAAGAAGGAAAACGGAGCAAGATTTCATAAAAACGTTATAGCCTTTTTTGTAGGACTTACTATTCTGATTTCAAGCGTGTTGAGCTTTTTATCATCGATTTTTACTATTATTTCGGATTTATCTAAAGATGATTATTGGGAAGAAGGATATACTTATACGTATCCTTTAACAGACCATGAAAAGTCGGTTTTGTTTTTTGTTTTTGCCGGGATTGTTGGTATATTCGTTGGTGTTGTTACAGTGGCAATCAATAAACCTGAGGCAGTTTATATGAACAAAGCTTATGAGCCGATAGCTTATGTAGCTTATGCAGTAACTGTTATAGCGATTTTGTGTTCACTTGTATCAATTATTCCTTATTTCAGTGTGTGCGACAGATGCCAGGGGCTTTCTTTTGGAAAATCATATTCGGATGTTTTTGATGAGTACAATTTCTGTTATAAGTGTTATGAGGATTATTGGGATTAAGGGAGAGTGAAAATATGTTTTGCTATAAATGCGGAAAAGAAATAACAAGCGATGCAAAGTTCTGTACTTATTGCGGAAGTCAAACCCTTAGGCAGGGCACTTATATTGCAACAGTGCAGCAGCAAAATTCATATTGGGCAGGAGTGACGATGCAACCGGTTGTTTCGCAGATGAAACAAAAGGATGCCGGAAAACGAAGAGCAGCAATCGTGTTTGCCGTTCTGGCTTTACTCGTTTTCATTTTTTCGTTTATAAATACTATTCAGAATGCTTTTTTTGTTCCGAACAGAGCAACCTTTCCTATAGGTCTGGTTAGCAGGTTGCCGGTTATTGCTTCAAATATAGTTTTACTGTTGTATATGATTTTCAGAAAAAAGGAAGGATACAACAAAAGCTTGAAAATTATTCTTTCTGTTAGTATGATACTGTATGTATCATCAGCTTTTTTACAAATATTTTTTGAAGCAAGATATATATATATAAATTCAACAATTATGGTGAAAGCGCTTGATTTTATTGTAGGTGTGCTTCTGAGTAGTGTTTTGTGGTTATTTTTAGGTTGCTTTTTGGGTAGATCGTGGGAAAAGTTTGCAGCGATTGCAGGAGGAATAAGCTTAATTATAAGTATATTTGAGAATATTGTTGTTTATTATGGCGGAAATGTTTTTGTATCTACATTACTGAATTTACTGTTAGTGACAATTCTGGAACTGCCGTATATAATACTTCTTTTTGTTTATCCGGTGCTGTCAAAATCTATGAGAAAAGGTAAAGAGAAAATCAGGAGGAAATAATATGTTTTGTTATAAATGCGGAAAAGAAATTGAGAGTAACTTCTGTGGTTACTGTGGTGCCAACAATGCGCCTTCTGTTTCACCTGTTAGGACGGTAGCTAAAAACACATCAGCAGTGCAGGGGACTTTTGGGCAGTCCGGCGGTAGCCTATCACCGTACATACCGAAAAAAGAAAAGAATAGGGTTGCACCTTGTGTTTTTCTTGTAATACATGGCGCTTTTCTGTGCGTTGCGATATTTTTATTTGATTATCTGTTAAACGGAAGTTTTGAAATGGATGTTCTTTATAAGAGATTGTCCCTTGTGAATTTGATGTTATGTGCAACTTATGCATTGATATGGATAATCGCACTCGCGGTTATAAGAGATTTTAAGGTGATTATAATTGCATTGGGCTGCAAATGGTTTGTGCAGATTCTGCTGGATGTAATAAAATACGTTATACAGTACGCTTATTCTGAGATATATCTGTTTGATGAGATTGGAGAATTCGATATTTATGACAATATTCAGACAATTGTTTATAGCGCTGTTTCAACGATTTTAGCCTGCATCATATACAATATAGTAATTAAAAGAATTTCTTTCAAAGAAAAGCAGAAAAAGATAAAGTGACCTCAGGGTCACTTTGTTTTTATTGACAAACAGCTCTTTTTGCAGTAAAATTTTTCTTATAAAGCATAAGGAGGAAGAAAATATGATTATCAAACAGTTAATTGCAATTGTTCTTTCGTTTTTTATGACAATGGGAGTTTACACTCCTGCAGATACGGAAATTAAAAACGTACCTGAAAAAGAGGAGGGTACTCTCAGAATAGTTTCCTTTAACGTCAGATGTGCTGACGATCTTTACGGCTCTGTAAAGGGACGCTCACAGCTTGTTACCGCGGCTATCAGACAGTATAAGCCTGATTCCTTCGGAGTTCAGGAGGCTACTCAGCAGTGGCTCGATATTTTTGAAGCAGAGCTGGGTGAGGAGTACGGCTGTATTGCTCAGATGAGAGACGACACAGAGGGTGCTGAGGCTTCAGCGGTTTATTATCTTAAGGAAAAGTTTGAGCTTATTGACAGCGGCACAATGTGGCTGAGTGAAACTCCCGATGTGTTTGCAAGTAAGCTCCCGCTTTCAGGCTGTACAAGAGTTGCGACATGGGCTACTCTCAAGGATAAGACAAGCGGCAAGGTCTATACCCATCTCAACACTCATCTTGACCAC
>JAZUAZ010000010.1:0-1763 GCA_045638245.1 Acutalibacteraceae bacterium
TAGCCGAACATAATTCTCTGTCCTTTCTTCAAACGATAATAAATTATACCTTATTTATGTCTTATTGTAAACTATAATAAGGGATTTTCCTAAAAATAAACTTAGTAATGTTGATTATTAGGTAGGAATATGTTACAATCGTAAAGATGAATGAAAACAAACGGAGGTACAATATTATGGCTATAGTAAAAAAGGATGCATACTATCTTTCATCCACAGGGGTAAACAAAATACATTGCTGCATCTGGCAGGATGACGAAACCCCGCCCAAGGCACTTTTCCAGATTGCCCACGGTGTAAGTGAGCATATTGAAAGATACGATGAGTTTGCACGTTTCCTTGCTTCAAAGGGATATGTTGTTTTCGGTAACGACCACCTCGGACACGGTAAGAGCGTTGAATATATTGAGGAGTTAGGCTTCTTTGCCGAGGAAAACGGTGACCTTCGTCTTATCGACGATATGCATATTCTTTATAATATTATGCACAAGAGGTTCCCGACACTTCCTTACTATCTTTTCGGTCATTCAATGGGCTCCTTCTGTGCAAGAGTATATGTAACTGCATTCCACAGTGAAATGGCAGGTCTTATCATCTGCGGTACAGGTGAATTGCCCTCAGCTGCAGTGCTTCTCGAAAAGCCTGTAGAGCTTCTTTGTCAGAAGCTCGGTGCAAGAGCTGTTGCTCCCGCAAGCCTTCTTGATAAGGTAAGCTGTCTCGGAATCAAGGATGCAAGAACAGAAAAGGACTGGCTTTCAAGAAACGAAGCCAACGTTGACGCATATATCAATGACCCTCTTTGCGGCAACGATCTCACCCTCGGCGCGGTAAGAGATATTCTTTCTCTTGCAAATACCTGCTGCACAGACGAGTGGGCATTCCTTATTCCGCCAACACTTCCCATACTTCTTATTTCAGGTGCGAAGGACCCTATCGGCTTCAACGGTAAGGGCGTAATCAACGTCTGTGACAATCTTGAAGCGGCAGGCCACGAGCCCAGAGTTATTCTCTACCCCGGTGACAGACACGAAATTCTCAACGAGGATAACAGAGAAAACGTTTACAGAGATATCCTCCATTGGATGGAGCACTGATAAGATAAAAAAAGGAGGGGCAAGATGTCCCACGTAATAACAGACGATATACTGTCCCTCGCTTCAAAGGTAAAAAAGCTTGCCTTCAGCGAAAAAAAGCAGAAGGACAGTGAATACTCAAAAATAACAGTACGCCCCTTTGCTTCAAAGAAGGGTACAATGTGGCAGCTTGAAAAGTATAAAAACAATCAGGTTTTTCACGAGAATATGAGCGAAAAGGACTTCCTTTCATGGCTCGAAGCTGATGCGGGTACTCTCTTTAAACAGTGCTGTCTCACCGCCGAGGGTACTACCGTACACTACACCCTCTTTGACGATAAGATAAAGAGAAAGGTAACAGGTAATGCGGTTACTGTCGCAGTACAGAGTCATAACAAGGAAAAGGAATATATCCTTAAGCAGGGGGAGAATATCCCTGCACTTGTTGATCTTGGTGTTTTCAGCAGTGATTTTAAGATTATCAAAAGCAAATATGATAAATATAAGCAGATTAACCGCTTTATAGAAATTGTTGACGATGCCTTCCGTAAGCTCGGAAAGGACAGTATAACAATTCTTGATTTCGGCTGCGGCAAAAGCTATCTTACCTTTATCATCTACCACTATTTCACGGCAATAAGAGGTATAAAAGCAACCGTTATCGGCTACGACCTCAAAGAGGATGTAGTC
>JAZUAZ010000011.1:0-1845 GCA_045638245.1 Acutalibacteraceae bacterium
CAGAGCTTTATAACAGTACCGCCGACAGATGTGTGTCGGATATATTTGATTATCACGTCAAGGAAGAACTTGGCTGTACCCTTGAATCTGTTTCTCCCGACGGTACGCCGAGGCTTGACATTACCGAGGGCAGAGTGGTAAATCCCGGTCACGATATAGAGTGCAGCTGGTTCCTTATGGAAAGAGCAAACGCAGTAGGGGATAAGGAGCTTCACAGTAAAGCAGTACGGATTTTCGATATGGCATTTGAAAAGGGCTGGGATAAGGAGTACGGAGGAATACTTTACTTCTTTGACTGTCTCGGTAATCCTCCCGAGGCTTATGAGCACGATATGAAGCTCTGGTGGCCTCACAACGAAGCACTTATCGCATCGCTTATGATTTACAGAGATACAAAGGACAGAAAATATCTCGATATTTTTGAAACACTGCTAGATTACACTAAAAATCATTTTGCATCGGCTCCTTGTAAGGAGTGGTACGGCTATCTCAGACGTGACGGAAAGCCTACCTTGCCTGCTTGTATCGGTTCCACCTTCAAAGGACCCTTCCACGTACCGAGATGTCTTGTAATGCTTGACAAAATGCTCGAAGAAATTGAAAAAGAGGTTGAATGAAATGAGTCTTGATAAATATAAAGGAATATTTCCCGCTTTTTATGCCTGCTACGACGATGAAGGTAACGTCTCTGAGGAGCGTACCGAGGCTCTGACGGAGTTTCTTATTGAAAAGGGCGTAAACGGTCTTTATGTAGGCGGCTCCTCAGGTGAGTGCATTTATCTTGGTGTCGAGGAAAGAAAAAGAACTCTCGAGGCAGTGATGAGAGCCGCAAGGGGCAGGATTACAATTATAGCCCACGTTGCCTGCAATAATACACGTGACAGTCAGGAGCTTGCCCGTCACGCCGAAGATCTCGGAGTTGATGCTATAGCCGCAATTCCGCCTATATATTTCAGACTTCCTGACAGAGCCATAGCAAAGTACTGGAACGACATATCCGCTGCCGCACCGAATACTGATTTCGTGATATACAACATCCCTCAGCTTGCAGGTGTGGCTCTTACTCCCGCACTCTTTGACACAATGCTTGAAAATCCCCGTGTTATCGGCGTTAAAAATTCATCAATGCCAACTCAGGATATTCAGATGTTCCGCCGTCAGGCGAAGATGAAGGGTAGGGATGTAATCATCTTCAACGGACCTGATGAGCAGTTTGCAAGCGGCAGAATTATCGGAGCAAAGGCGGGTATCGGCGGTACCTATGCGGTTATGCCCGAGCTTTTTATAAAGCTTAGCGAGCTTGTGGAAAAAGGTGAAAACGAAAAAGCCACCGTACTTCAGGATGCAATCAACGAGGTTATATACGCAATGTGCTCTGCGCAGGGTAATATGTATGCAGTTGCAAAGGCAGTGCTTAAAAAGAGAGCGGGACTGTCCCTCGGCGGTGTGCGTGAGCCTCTTATGCAGCTTCAGCCGGGAGATGAAGCGGTCGTTGATAAAGCGGCAAAACTTGTTGAAGAAGCAGTGAAGGAGTATTTGTGATAAAAGAACTCAGCCTCGGCTGAGTTCTTTTTTGCAGTAAAGATCTTTGCTTATAAACAGATGAGTATAAATCAAATAAAGGTTGACAAAAAAGAGTGATTGATATATAATACCAAAGCAACAAGATAATACTTTATCGAGGCGTGGCGCAGTTTGGTAGCGCGCTTGCTTTGGGCATTGAGCCCGACCGCGTCCGGTGGACGAGGAAGGAAGGGCGAAATGGCGCAGCGGTCGAAATTTGGCGAAGCGGATAGCGAGCAACAAATTTCGGGAACCGCAAGAGGGCGAGCAAAGCTAATCTGA
>JAZUAZ010000012.1:0-4194 GCA_045638245.1 Acutalibacteraceae bacterium
CCCGTTAAGATTGACGCCTTCATCGAGCTTATGAAGCCTCTCGGCATCCTCGAAATGTGCCGTACGGGTATCGTTGCTATTGAGCGCGGCTCGGAGACTATGTTCAGTCAGGAAATATAGTAGTCAGTAGCCAGTAGTCAGGAATGTGCCTTTGGCACATTTGCAGACTGCAATTAACAAGCGAAACTTGTTCCTCAAAAAAAATAATAAAACTCGGCCATCGGGCCCTGTAATAAAAAATATATCTTTTAAATAAAAGGAGTAATTAACATGCAGAACATTTACTATCAGCAGGACTGTAATCTTGCTAAGCTTAACGGCAAGACAGTTGCTATCATCGGCTACGGCTCACAGGGTCACGCTCATGCACTTAACCTCAAGGATTCAGGCGTTGACGTTATCGTTGGTCTTTACAAGGGCAGCAAGAGCTGGGCAAAGGCTGAAGCTCAGGGCGTTACAGTTATGACAGCTGCTGAAGCTGCTGCTAAGGCAGATATGATTATGATTCTTATCAACGACGAGAAGCAGGCAAAGCTTTACAAGGAAAGCATCGAGCCCAACCTCACAGAGGGCAAGACTCTTGCATTTGCACACGGCTTCAACATTCACTACGGCTGTATTAAGCCCCCCAAGAATGTAAACGTTGTTATGATCGCTCCCAAGGGTCCCGGTCATACAGTAAGAAGCGAGTATCAGCTCGGTAAGGGTGTTCCCTGCCTTGTAGCTGTTGAGCAGGATGCAACAGGTGATGCTCTTGAAATCGCTCTCGCTTATGCTCTCGGCATCGGCGGCGCACGTGCAGGCGTTCTTGAAACAACCTTCAGAACAGAAACAGAAACCGACCTTTTCGGCGAGCAGGCTGTTCTTTGCGGCGGTGTTTGCGCACTTATGCAGGCAGGCTTTGAGACTCTTGTTGAAGCAGGCTATGACGAAAGAAACGCATACTTCGAGTGTATCCACGAAATGAAGCTTATCGTTGACCTTATTTATCAGAGCGGCTTCGAGGGTATGAGATATTCAATCTCCAACACTGCTGAGTATGGCGACTATATCACAGGTCCCAAGATCATCACAGAGGATACCAAGAAGGCTATGAAGAAGGTACTTAAGGATATCCAGGACGGCACATTCGCTAAGGACTTCCTTCTTGATATGTCCGATGCAGGCTCCCAGGTACACTTCGGTGCTATGCGTAAGATTGCAGCCGAGCATCCCGCAGAGGTTGTAGGTAAGGAAATCAGAAAGCTTTACTCATGGAGCGACGAGGATAAGCTTATTAACAACTAAGTTTTGCTAAAGGGCTGTTGAGCATAGGCGCAACAGCCCTTTAATGAATTGTCGTGAGATAATTCAATTCATTGAGCATAAGCGAAAATTCATGGCATAGCCAATTCATGCCGTAAGGCAATTCATTTTATCCTTTTCTTTGAGCAGGAGGTTATCTATGAAAGAGAATCCGTTGGTTTATTTATCAAAAGAATTTGCCGTAGAGATTATAACTGTGTGCACAGAGCTTAAGGAAAGCAAAAAAAAGCAGTATACTGATTAACCAACTGTTGCGCTCAGGAACAAGCATAGGTGCAAATATTCACGAGGGCAATTATGCTTCAAGCAGAGCTGATTTTATAAATAAATTTCAGATATCTTTAAAAGAGTGCTATGAAACGGAATATTGGCTTGATATTTTCAAAAGTTCAGGTATAATTACAGATGAGCAACACAGTAAGCTTTATGCTGACTGTTCAAAGCTCAGAAAAATGCTTTCTGCATCTATAAATACTGCAAAGCAAAACAATGCAGAATAAAATGTAAGATTCTGATGAATTGCCTATGGCATGAATTGCACTTGTTGTGCATGAATTGACCTTACGGTCATGAATTGTGCCTTACGGCACATTGAAAGGAGAAAAACAATGATCAAAGATACAATCGTTGAGGGCTTCCACAATGCCCCTCACAGAAGCCTTTATCACGCCCTCGGTCTTACTGACGAGGAGCAGAGAAGACCTCTTATCGGTATCGTTTCATCACACAATGAAATCGTACCCGGTCACATAAATCTTGATAAAATTGCCGACGCTGTAAAGCTCGGTGTCGCTATGGCGGGCGGTACTCCCATAATGTTCCCGGCAATTACTGTCTGCGACGGTATTGCTATGGGTCACGTGGGTATGAAGTACTCACTTGTAACAAGAGACCTTATTGCAGACTCAACCGAGGCTATGGTTATGGCACACGGCTTTGACGGTCTTGTTATGATTCCCAACTGCGACAAAAATGTACCCGGTCTTCTTATGGCTGCGGCAAGACTTAACATTCCCACAATTTTTGTTTCCGGCGGTCCTATGCTTGCGGGCAGAATGCACGGCAAAAAGACAAGCCTTTCAAGTATGTTTGAGGCTGTAGGCGCATATAAGGCGGGTAAAATTGATACCGCAGAGCTTACAAAGTGGGAGGAAAACACCTGTCCCACCTGCGGCTCCTGCTCGGGTATGTACACCGCTAACTCAATGAACTGCCTTACAGAGGTACTCGGTATGGGCCTTCAGGGCAACGGTACTATTCCCGCAGTTTATTCAAAGAGAATTGAGCTTGCAAAGCATGCGGGTATGCAGATTATGGAGCTTGTTGAAAAGAATATCCGTCCCCGTGATATTATGACTCCCGCCGCAATTAAAAATGCGCTTACTGCTGATATGGCGCTCGGCTGCAGTACAAACAGTATGCTTCACCTTCCCGCTATCGCAAACGAGCTCGGTATAGAATTCAATCTTGATATGGCTAATGCAGTCAGCGAGCTTACTCCCAACCTCTGCCACCTTGCACCCGCAGGTCCCACATATATGGAGGATCTCAACGAGGCGGGCGGTGTTTATGCTGTTCTCAAGGAGCTCACAAAGCTTGGACTTCTCGATACCTCTGTTATGACCTGTACAGGTAAGACAATGGGCGAGAATATCGAAAATGTATTCAACCGTGACGAAACGGTTATCCGCACTGCGGAAAATCCCTTCTCAAAGACAGGCGGTATAGCCGTACTCAGGGGTAATCTTGCTCTTGACGGCTGTGTTGTAAAGAGAAGTGCGGTTGCACCCGAAATGCTCGTGCATGAGGGCCCCGCAAAGGTATATGACAGTGAAGAAGAAGCAATCGCCGCAATTTACGGCGGTGAAATCGTAAAGGGTGACGTTGTTGTTATCCGTTACGAGGGACCTGCAGGCGGCCCCGGTATGAGAGAAATGCTTTCTCCCACCTCTGCAATTGCAGGTATGGGTCTCGATAAGGATGTTGCTCTTATCACCGACGGACGCTTCTCAGGCGCAACAAGAGGTGCGGCAATCGGTCACGTTTCACCCGAAGCAGTACGCGGCGGACTTATCGCCTACGTAAAAACGGGGGACATTATTTCAATCAATATCCCCGAGTATAAAATTGAGCTTAAGGTCAGCGATGAGGAAATCGCAAAGAGAAAGGCAGAAATGCCCCTTAAGGTCAAGACAGATATCAAGGGCTATCTCAGAAGATATGCCTCAATCGTATCCTCAGCAGATAAGGGTGCGGTAATCAACGAGTTTTAAACTGAAAGGCGGTGGCGGTATGACAGTCACAGAGCTTAAAAACAGACTTTCTACCCTTACGGTTTTCAGAGGTCTTTTAAAAAAGGATGAGCTTTCCGTACTTTTATCCCTTTTAAAGGCGGAGAGTACCGACGAAAGGCTCACCCTTTACGGTGAATTTGTGTCTCTTCTTGCAAAAAGCGGCGGCAGCTTCAGTGAAGTGCTCAAAACACTCATAATTGAGGATGAAAATTCCTATATAAAGGCGGTTGCCTCGGGGAAAGAGGTTGCAGAGTCTCTCAAAGTAAATCTTAAAGAGGAGCTGAAGCTTTTTACAGAGCTTTCGGCTATCAGTCCCGAGTTTTTTCGTAATGAGTGGCAGTACGAGGGATATCTTCCCGCCTTCGACAACGAAAACACCGATTTTGAAGAGTTCTACGGTGAAAGAATAAAAAATGTTGCCACTCTCGGCTACGGTATTTTTGCCACTCATTCTATGTTCCGTGTGGAGAATAATAAAATAGTACCCGTTGAGGTTGCAGATACAATAAGCATCGAGTCCTTTGTTGGCTACGAAAATGAGCGTAAGCAGGTACTCGAAAATACGAGGGCACTCACCGAGGGCAGACCCGCTCAG
>JAZUAZ010000013.1:0-3490 GCA_045638245.1 Acutalibacteraceae bacterium
CTTGTAAGGCAGATGCTCTCCCAGCTGAGCTATCCTCCCACATCTTCTGCTTGAGGTGTATCTCTCACAGCGACTTGTATACTATACACCATAAAAAGATATTTGTCAATACTTTTAAGAAACTTTTTTAGTTTTTTTCAAAAAAATCTCAAAAAAATTGGAAATACCCATTGACAAACAAAAAGTTTTCTGTTATAGTATACAAGTCGCTGTGAGAGAGACATCTCGAGCAGAAGATGTGGGAGCATAGCTCAGCTGGGAGAGCATCTGCCTTACAAGCAGAGGGTCACAGGTTCGAGCCCTGTTGTTCCCACCAAAATGGCCCGGTAGTTCAGTTGGTTAGAACGCCAGCCTGTCACGCTGGAGGTCGACGGTTCGAGCCCGTTCCGGGTCGCCATTTTAAATATGCGGATGTAGCTCATCTGGTAGAGCGCCACCTTGCCAAGGTGGAGGTAGCGAGTTCGAGCCTCGTCATCCGCTCCATATGGTACCATAGCCAAGTGGTAAGGCCACGGTCTGCAAAACCGTTATTCCCCAGTTCAAATCTGGGTGGTACCTCCAAAAAAATAAAGCACTTCTTCGGAAGTGCTTTATTTTTTATCCAAGCCGACAGGCTTGGTATATCATCACACGAAGTGTGCATATCTGTCGGCTTGATGATATACAAGGCTTAGGCCTTGATTTAGTTGCCATTCGGGCAAACGGATTGACTTTTCAGGTTTGCTGTTATAAAATAAATTTGAGGTGATTATATGGATTTTATTATTTATTTTTGTATATGTATTTGTGCAATAATAATTTTTGCTTTGTATATCAGAAAGATTATAAAACCATATAAACAGAGAGAAAGCGAAAAGGTTGAATCAATTTCATCACATCTGGAGATAAAAACTGAATTTGAAACTGTTAAGTTTCAGGCTGAAATAATTGATTTGTCCTGTCATGTGGATATGGTTGGAATAAAAACACCTAAAACTGTTACAATTTATACCGTTGAATTTAAAACTGATGAAAAAGAGATAATTAAACTTGAGATTCCTCAGGAAATGTATGATGGTCTTGAAATAGGACAAAGCGGTGAAGTAACATTGGTTGAGGGTGAATTGTATAGTTTTATCGTTTGATTTAATTATATGTTAGTAAATTAGAAGAGTTTTATGAGAATGATTATTTCGATGCATCAATCAACCGCATCTCCGCTTGGGTAACGGGCGTCAGAAGTGTGCAGAAGGCTTTGCTTTTTGCGCTTTTACAGCCCGATGAAAGAATGAAGGAGTTACAGAATAAAAACAACTTTACGGAGATAATTTTCCTTCAGGATGAAGTGAAAACCGCACCCTTCGGTGATGTGTGGAATGAATATCTTGAAAGAGAAAACGTGACGAAAAATTATTTTGAAGAAGTAAAAAATACGGACAGGAAGTTCTGGTGAAAAGTGTATGAAGGATATACTGACTGCTCATTTTGTGGAGGAAATGAAAAAGACCACCGCCAATATGTACCGTCTCGGCTGGGATGAAAGGAACGGCGGAAATATAAGCTATATGCTCGAGGAAAATGAGGTGGGAGAGTATCTCGATCTTAATAATATAATCAGTACAATTCCAACAGGCTTTGATGCAACTGACCTTATAGGTAAGATTTTCATTGTTACGGGTACCGGTAAGTACTTTAAAAATGTTATGGATGACCCTGAAACAAACCTTGGTATTATCCGTATTGCTGACGACGGTACAACTGCCGAGCTTCTCTGGGGCTACAAGGATGGAGGTAAGTTTACAAGTGAGCTTCCGGCACATCTTATGAGCCATATGGCAAGGCTTAAGGTTGAACCTGAAAACAGGGTTGTAATGCACTCACACCCGACACACACCTTGGCTATGAACTATGTCCATGAGCTTGATGAAAAGAAATTCACCCACACTTTATGGGAAATGTGCACAGAATGTATTGTTGTTTTCCCGGACGGTGTAGGTGTACTTCCGTGGATGCTTTGCGGCACAAACGAAATCGGAGAGGCTACTGCAAAGAAAATGGAGGAATTCAGACTTGTTGTATGGGGAATGCACGGAATATACGGTGCAGGAAAAACAATGGATGAAACCTTCGGACTTATCGAGACCGTTGAAAAGGCTGCTCAGATTTATATGCTCACTGCACATCTGCCGAGAATTAACACCATTAAAGATGAAGAAATGGTAGAGCTTGCAGAGTTTTTCGGGGTAGATTACAGAAAGGATTTTCTGAATGTATAATCAACCGGACAAATATTTGTTTGCAAAGGATAAAAATATGAATGTAAAGGAATATATTGAGGCTAATTGGGATAACACAACACGTTGCTTTACAAAAGATAATGACACATTAATAGGCTTGCCGCATCCGTATTCTGTTCCATGCATAGAAGGTAAATTCCAGGAAATGTATTACTGGGATGTTTATTTTACAAATGTAGGTCTGATTAAATCGGGACGCTTGTCTCAGGCAAAAAATAATGTGGATAATATGTGTTATCTGATAAATAAATTTGGATTTATGCCTAACGGAAACCGCACTTTCTATCTTTCACGTTCACAGCCTCCCTTTCTGTCTCAGATGGTTCGCTGTATTTATGAAGAAACAAAGGATATTCAGTGGCTGGCTGCTTGCTTTGAGGCACTTGAAAAGGAGTACTGCTTCTGGGAAAAGGAAAGACAGACTCCTTGCGGTCTGAACCGATATTACGGAAGCTTTACACGTAAGGAGCTGATGGATTTCTGCTCGGTTTTATGTAGACGCTTCAACATCGAAAAGCCAGATAACGAAAGCATTGCTGAAAGCTACGGTAAGGCTATGTATTCCTTTGCAGAAAGCGGTTGGGATTGCAACAGCCGTATGGGGCTTGATTGCTATAATTATGCCTGGGTGGATTTAAATTCGTTGCTTTTCGGCATGGAAACGGATATGGCTTATTTTTCTGCTGAGCTTAAAAACGGATGTGAAGCAATATGGTCAGAAAAAGCTGAGGACAGGCATAAACGTATGACAAAGCTTTTATGGAATGACAAATCAGGTGCTTTTTTTGACTATAATTTTATCGTCGGCGAGCAATCGGATGTTATATCGGTTGCACAGTTTTATCCGTTGTTTTCAGGTGTATGTACTGAAGAACAGGCTGAACGCACGGTGGAGTTGTTATCTGAGATTGAAGCAGAATTCGGTGTGGCTTGCTGTGAGAAAAGAGAGGATTTATTCGGTCTGCAGTGGGACTATCCGAACGTATGGGCTTGCTTGCAGTATATTGTGGTACACGGTCTTCTGCGTTACGGCTATTGTAAAGAGGCGCTACGCATCGCAGAAAAATATAAGTGCTTGGTGGAAAGTGTATTTGAAAAAACAGGAAAGCTATGGGAAAAATATGATGTTACAACCGGTGGCGTTTCACATAATAAGGAATACGAAACACCCACTATGATGGGCTGGACAGCCGGCGTTTATATTGATTTTTGTT
>JAZUAZ010000014.1:0-2366 GCA_045638245.1 Acutalibacteraceae bacterium
AAGCACCCGTGAGGGTGCTTTTTTTATTCGCAATGCAGGTATCGAGGGGGAGAAAGGTAAGACGGTGTCCGACGAGGAAGGAGGTAGAAAAGTTCTTTGAATACTCGATATCCCCATTTAAGCGAAGTTGACTGAGGGGTGACAAGAAAACATTTCCGTTTTTTACTTGATTTTTTATTGTTTCCTTTATATAATATAAAACGCATTTAAGGAGGGATGAAAAATAGAAAGGCATATACTTGACAGAACAGTTATAGAGGGAGAGCCGCTATTAAGACGGAGGTCTCCTTTTTTGATAGCTTTGCTTGGGATAATCGGTTTTATATTTTTACCTTTAACGATAATAATAATGATTCCTATAGGTTTTTCGGTATTATCTAAAAAAATATAATGCTGAAACTCAAGCTGAAAAAATATTATCTGGCAGATGATTACTGTATGAAAACATGGACAGAAACGAAGCCCGACAGTGAAGGGCTCGATTCCGAGATGCATTATGCAACCTTTTATAATGCCGGATCGTGTAATGTTGATTTTTTTAAGTTCAGCCCGATGTCAATACCGTATTTCGAAGAGCAACTTATGTCACCTAAGGGGATCAGCGAAGGTGATGAGTGTTATATGCTTTTCGATGATAAGAATAAGCTGCTTTATGTTTTCAGAAAAGAATTCTGGAAAATTAAAAGGTCTGATTTTATAACATCGGAAAATGTTTATGTACCGAAACGTTAAAGGAAAGTTCCAATGTAAAAAATAGTGGTATAATATCGAAAAAATTCAGTGTTGAAGGTGAGACTTTAAAATGAAAGAAAAGTATAAAAAGGTTTTAAAAGTTGTTATTCTGTTGGTGTGTTTTTTTGGTACGGTGATGTTAGGAACAACAGTGATAGTCGGTTTTTCAGATGCTGAGCAATATCTTCGGGTGTATCAGAATCCTTTGGTTGTTACGGCAACAGTAACTGAGTATGAAGATTATGACGATGATGGAGATACGGATTATCGTTCTTATGTTACATATTATGTAGATGGTATAAGATATAGTCGGATAAAATATGAAAGTGCTGACAGAAAGGAACAACTGACTCCGATAGGTGATCAAGTTGTAATAGAGGTAAATCCTGAAGCACCCTTTGAAACCCTGGACGAAATGAAAATATCATCTTTTGGATCGGCTATAGTGATGTTTATCTTTGTTGTGCCTTTTTTTGCGTATATGTGTTCGGTTTTTATAGCTGAAAGAAGAAGTAAAGATTTCAGTTATATAGATGAGAAAGAAAAAATCCAAAAAGATGCATTGCTTACTGTTTGGGGAAGATTAAGAGTAATTCTCTTTTTGTTTTTAATTATCTATAGTGCTTTATTATACTTCCGCTACAAGGTTATATACGGTAATATATCTTTATTTATACTGCGAACTGTTGTTTGCGTAGAAATATATTGCATAATTATTGCAATCCTACAAACGATAAAAATCAAGCGCAATGAAATTGCAGTGCGAAGGGCTATTCTGGTTGATAAAGAAATATCGGAAGGCGATGAGTCAACATCTTACTTTCTGTATTATGAATGCGATGGTAAAATAAAAAAAGAAAGCACTTCCTGCAAACTATACAATTCATCTCAGATGAATGAAACTGTATATTACATATTTATTAACGGCAAGAAGAAACCGTTGTTATACTATAATGCCTCGGGTAAAGCTGTAACTTCGTCGATGTTTTAACGTTAGACAAAGAAAGCCATTCAATGCGAAGTCAGACGATTGAAAGGGTGTTTGTTGATGCAAAAGAAAAAACGCTATGTGATATACGACTTATGGAGGGCTGAACCGAGTCACTAATTGGATCAGGCTTGAGTTTGTTACAATGTATCTCAAAAATGGTAATGTGGAAGTTCAAAAATGAGAAATTCCGTCATTTTTATGACCTTTCAGACTTGTTTTTTCAAAACATTCAACTTTACATACAGAAAACCGTGTCTTGCTTAATTGCAAAACACGGTTTTTCGACAGTCTGAACCCACCTTGTTGAAGGTGGGTTTTTGTTATACTTTATCAGCCGACCTCAACGATACCGTCAGCCTTGATTGTAACCTTCATACCGTCCTTGACGTATGCGAGGAATTCCTCACCGAGTGAGTCAACTACGGGCATTGATACGCCGTCAACCCATACGTCTGCAAGAACTGCACCTGCGGCTGCAAGCGAGTCGATGGGGTTTGAGAAGAGCATACAAGCGGGATTCTTTTCAAGTGCACAAGCACAGTAGAGAACAAGTCCGCCTGTTGTTGAGCCGATTGTCTGAGGAAGGCAAAGAGCCTTGCCGAGCATTGACTTGCCGTAAAGGTCCTTGTTGTTCTGGTCGCCG
>JAZUAZ010000015.1:0-4929 GCA_045638245.1 Acutalibacteraceae bacterium
CCGCTACGGCATCACCTATGCTTCGGTTATGGGTAAAGGCACTGCGGTAATAACCGAGGATGTTGAAGAAAAAAAGCACGGTCTTTCCGTACTTATGAAAACCCAGACAGGCAAGGATTTCACCTTTGAGGATAAGATGACTACCATCGTAAGGGTAATCCGCATTGATGTGTCGGAATACACCGCAAAGAGAAGACCTCATCCCTCAGAGGAAAGATGAATAAAAAAATCCCGCAGATTTTTCTGCGGGATTCGCTTTTAATTTTCCGTTGTCTCCGTAAGGTCGGTGGTTTCTTCGATTGCTTTCGTTTCGGGAACTGTTTTGTCTTCATTATAAAGACTGTTGTATATTTCTTCTGCCATATCCTTATCTATATCCGCTTCAAGCTCTGCGGCGTAGGTATTTACCTGCTCCCTGATTTCGTCAATCTTAAGCTCCTCGATAAGCCCGTCACGGTAAACGTAAAATTCATCCTCAGCGGTGGTCGCTATCTTTTCTCTCTGCACAAGGTACATAGTATTGGGGCAGATGATGATTCCCGCCTTCGTGTGGGAAATCTCAAGCATTGTATCGTAAAACTCCTGAGTGTACATAGGTGAGCCGATTTTGACAACGTTGATTTCAAGAGCCTCAGTAACAATAATATCAAGAGTATTGTTGTATTCAACATTAACCTCATCTATTGTTTTTGTTCCTTCATTTATAGCGTTGCGGTATTCCCTGAGAAGATTCAGCAACGTCTCCTGCTCCTCTTCAGTAAGAGGTACGGTTTCGCCGAGGCTGTTTGTCTTTGTAAGCGGGACTGCAATCTCCCTGAAACCTACGTACAAATCAACAAAGGTTTCCTTCAGCTCCATTTCATCAATAGGCTCAAGACCCTCGGGTCCGTAATAATAGTCAATTATCTGCCTGAGCCTGTATTCGTGAGTAATCGCTTCGGTAAGGTCCGGCTTAGTTATACCTGCTTTGCGGTAATAATCCGAATAAAGGCTCCAGAATGTCTCAACCTCCGTGGCAACAGACTGCTTATTTTTTGAGGAAAGTACAATCCTCTTCTCATTCATAAACTTTTCCGATGCTACGTACCTTTTACAGCATTCGAGTGCCGCATCCGTTGCAGCTTTACTGTCACCTGCTTTGATTCCGTACTCGTCCGGCGAGGTCAGGACCTTGTCAAGATAGTAGGTATAAAGTCCCTTGCCGATACTCTTTCCGTCAACGGTGAGGAATACTGTTTCCTCAGAGCATCCGCTGAAAACAGACATAATCATTATAAATAAAAGGCAGATTGCCACTGCTTTTCTGTTCATTTCGGTGTTCTCCTTCAGATATTGGATTTCATTATACACCATTTCTTTATTTTTGTCTACACAGGGTGATAAATTGTCATTATGCACAAAAAATTTTTATTATTTTCTATTGACATCCTTTGCCTTTACTGATATAATTCTTAACTGTCGCAGTATGTGCGGCAATTCCTTGCTCCATACAAGGATATGGGGCCAGAGACCATAAGGAGGTAAAAAAACATGAACAATTACGAATCAATGTTTGTATTTTCAGTTGCAAAGGGTGAGGAAGCTACAGCTGCTCTTACAGAGAAGTTCAAGGCTCTCATCGAAGCAAACGGTACACTTGAAGCTTGTGAGCCCTTCGGCGCAAACGGCGGCGTTCGTACACTTGCTTATGAGATTGAGGACCAGACTCAGGGTGCTTACATTCTCATGACATACGCTGCAAAGCCCGAGCTCCCCGCTGAAATCGAGCGTATCGCAGGCATCACTGAAGGTGTTCTTCGCGTTCTCACAATCAGAAAGTAAGGAGGAGCTATCATGCTTAACTGCGTAACCCTTATGGGTCGCCTCGTTGCAGACCCGGAACTTCGCACAACAGGCACAGGTAAATCCGTTTGTACTTTCAGAATCGCTGTTGACCGTTCATTTGCCAAGGCAGGCGAACAGAGACAGGCAGATTTCATCACTATCGTAGCTTGGGAAAACACAGCTAACTTCGTTTGCAGATATTTTGCAAAGGGTTCAATGATTGCTGTTCAGGGCTCTATCCAGACCCGTCAGTATGAGGACAACACCGGCGCAAAGAGAACTGCTTTTGAGGTTCTTGCAAGAGAAGTAAGCTTCTGCGGCTCAAAGAGCGAAACAGGCACATCTGCTCCCGTAGCGGCACCTGCAGCAGCTCCCGCTTATCAGAATGCTTCTCCCTCAGATTTTGAAGAAATCACAGACGACGAAGATTTACCCTTCTAATCCCACGCAATCTTAAAATACTAAACAGGAGGTAATCACTCATGGCATACGAGAAAGGCGCAAACCGCGCTAACAGAAAGTCACGTAAGAAGGTATGTGCATTCTGCGTAGAAAAGGCAGAAGAAATCGACTACAAGGATGTACAGAAGCTCCGCAAGTTCACTTCAGACAGAGCTAAGATCCTTCCCCGCAGAGTAACAGGCACATGTGCTCGTCATCAGCGTGCTCTTACAACTGCTATCAAGAGAGCTCGTCAGGTTGCTCTTATGGCTTACACAGCTGACTAATTCCAAAAAATCAGACCGTTGCAGATGCAGCGGTCTTTTTTTTGTTATCAAAAGCTGATATACGTGTATCAACCAACGAATTTATATTTTATGAAAAGCGCAGTTCCGGCGAGAATGAAAAGCTGTAAGCCTTTCACCTTGTCGCAAAACGCCTGCCTTAAATCGGATTTTAATTGTTTCGATAGCTTCCTCTCTGTCGTAAGAAACACAATAAAAGGGACTGTGAAAACCACAGTCCCTTTATCAATTTATTTCTTACTTATCTTTTTCATAAGCCAGAACAAGCCTGCAAGAACCATACCGACGGCTATTGCAACAACCAGATCAAAAATAACCGTAAGTGCGAAGGTTACCACCATAACAAACCACTCGCTTACAGGTGCAGTTTTTACACAGCGTATAAACTTCTTATACTCACTCATATTGAAAGCAACCATAAACAGAATTGCCGCAATGGTAGGCATCGGAATAAGCTCCGCATAAGGCATAAGGAAGAGAAGCACCATAAGAAGTACTACAGAATGTACCATACCGGCAACGGGAGTTCTGCCTCCGTTTTTCGCATTGGCGGCAGTTCTTGCAATAGCACCTGTAGCGGGAATACCGCCGAAAAGTACGGAAGCAATATTACCTGCACCCTGAGCAACAAGCTCAGCGTTGGAGTTGTGCTTCGAATTTACCATAGTATCTGCAACAACACAGGAAAGAAGGCTCTCTATACCTGCGAGTATTGCTATAGTAAAGGCATCGGGAAGTACGGCGGTTATTTTATCGACGCTTATATTCATACCGGCAAAGCCGATTGCAGGAAGTCCTGCAGGAATAGTGTAAAGCTCACCGATTGTCTTAACTCCGTCATCAAGACCCGGAATAAGCTTGACCATAAGAGCGCCTACCAGTACAGCAATAAGTGAGGGGGGTACCTTCTTTTCGAATCTCGGATATATTATAAGTATTGCAAGGCATACCATACCGACAAGAAGGGACTGCCAGCTGAAGGTGTCAATAGAGTGGATATTTGCCTCTATTTTTTCCATCGTCTCAATAGGTCTTACACCGTCGGGATAGGTAAGTCCGAGAAAATCCTTAATCTGACCGATGAGAATTGTAACGGCTATACCTGCAGTAAAGCCCGTTGTGATAGTGTACGGAATAAACCTGATAAGTGAGCCGAGCTTGAAAATACCCATAAGGATGAGCATAATACCCGCAAGGATTGTAGCAATAACAAGTCCATCCATGCCCTGAGTGGCAACGATGCCTGCAACTACAGTTGCAAATGCCGCTGTAGGACCGGCAATCTGTATACGGCTGCCACCGAGGAATGAAACAACAAAGCCTGCCGCAATCGCAGTATAAATACCCTGCTGAGGCTCAACACCGCTGGCTATTGCGAGTGCAATTGATAAAGGAAGTGCAATTATTGCAACTATTACACCTGCGATAACATCCTTAACAGCCTGCTGGCCACTGTATTTGCCTATAACTGAAAAAAACTTTGGTTTAAGATAGAAGTCTTTCATTTTTTTACCTCCTGCTTTTTAAAACACGCAATAGTATAGCACTGCAGACTCCTCTTTTCAATAGACAAAAACAAAAAAAGAGCGGGTATTTTCCCCTCTTAAACTGTTAATATAGACGAAAGAAAAACCGCAGAGAAAAATCTCTGCGGTTATCGGTTTTTTACCACTCAAAAATCTTTGCGAAATATGCGAAGATAAGGTTGATTCTCTCGAAGATTGACTCGATGAGATTCCAGAAGGTCTGACGCTCTGCAATGTTTTCAACACTGTATTCAGCGCGGAAAACTACTGTTGAGCCGGCTTCACAGCTTTCAAAAACCTGCTGAACTGAGTTTTCGTAATAAAGCTTACCGTCGAGCTCACATCTCCAACCCTTGAAAATGTATCTTTCACTTTCAGTGGCTTCCTTTTCAGGGTTTGCAGGAGCATACTTATCAATAATTGTTCCGGGACGAACCTCAAAGGTCTTGATAAGATTGTTGTTGTCGTCATAATACTCAACCACAACGAGCTCAGATCTGTCAACATCGTCTGCTGCAAATGCAACAACGCCGAACATTGAGAAAACTGCGAGTACAGAAAGAAGAACTGCTAATGCTTTTTTCATAATAAATCCTCCGTTTCATTGTTTAGGATAGGGCTATAAAGCCATTTTACGCTATAATTATAAAACATTATAATCACTTTGTCAACAATTTAAGGAATTTTTTACCCTTGTTATACTTTTGTAATCATTTTTTTGCCTTAAGCTGACTGAAGATTATATGTCCGATAGCAACGGGACCTCTCGTTATATACTTTAAAAGATTTCCACCCAAGCCCGTAAGCACAGGATTCTTAAGGTCTTTTTCATC
>JAZUAZ010000016.1:0-3706 GCA_045638245.1 Acutalibacteraceae bacterium
CTCCTTGGAAATAGGCTTACTGTCAGCGGCAAGGGCGTTTGCAATATTGTCAAACCATGTGATTGTAAGGGGCTCCTTCTTACCGAGCTTTTCAACCTGATCAAGTCGGATCGTAGCCATGTCGTTCTGTGAGCCAAGGAGTTGAGTGGAACCATCTTCCTAAGACCGCTTGGCCTCCGACTTCTCCTTGGAAATAGGCTTACTGTCAGCGGCAAGGGCGTTTGCAATATTGTCAAACCATGTGATTGTAAGGGGCTCCTTCTTACCGAGCTTTTCAACCTGATCCTCTGTGGGATACATACGGCTGATAACATCACTCTTTGTAAAGTCGAAATCACCCTCGTAGTGGAACTGTCTTGTGTTATCGAGCTTGAGAGCAGCCTCCTTCATTCTCAGGAAGTTGCTTCCGTCGCCTGCCTCGTTACCGAGACTCCACATAAATACGCAGGCGTGGTTTCTGTCACGAAGCACCATTCTTTCCATACGGTCAACAACAGCCTTTGTCCACATGGGGTTGTCGCCGGGGACGTTCTTTCTTCTTACGCCGTGGGTTTCAAGGTCACATTCATCCATAACCCAGAAGCCGTATTCGTCGCAAAGATCGTAAAATCTGGGGTCGTTTGGATAATGGCTTGTACGGATGGAGTTGATATTGTTACGCTTCATAATATCAAGGTCCTGGATATATCTCTCATCGGGTACTGCCCAGCCGTGGTCGGGGTCATAATCGTGACGGTTTACACCTCTGATAAGAAGAGGCTGACCGTTTACAAGAATCTTTTCACCCTTGATTTCCACCTGCTTGAAGCCGAAGCGGATTGATTTATAGGTTACGGTACCCTCACAGTCGCACTTGATAAGAAGCGTATAAAGCGTGGGGTTTTCGCTTGACCAGAGCATAGGCTTGATAACACGCTTTTTGAAAACAACCTTGTTTCCGTCAGCAGCAGTCACGCCCTCATATTCACCTACAGCAATAGGCTTGCCCGCAGTAAGAATTGTAGCATCAACCTTTACCTGCTTTCCGCCGCCCGTATAGTCCTTGAGGAAGATATCAAGGCTGAGATCTGCGTCGGTATAGTCGTTGATAAGCTCTGTTCTTACAAAGAAGTCTCTTACGCATACCTTAGGCTCACTGTAAAGATAAACCTCACGGTATATACCTGAAAGGAACCACATATCCTGATCCTCAAGGTAGGTACCGTCGGTATAGCGGTAAACCTCAGCAGCGAGCACGTTAACACCGGGCTTAAGGAACTTTGTTACGTCGAATTCGTGGGGAGTAAAGGAACCCTGTGAGTAGCCTACATATTTACCGTTGAGGTAAACTGCAAGACCGGCCTTTACTGCACCGAAATGAAGGAACACCTCTCTGCCGGCCCAGTTTTCGGGAAGGACAAAGCTTGTTCTGTGCATTGCGATTTCCTGACCCTTGACGTCGATTGAGGGAATCTTGCTCTTTTCGATGCTGATGCAGTTGGGGTATGAGTTAGCATAGTACCAGGGCTTTGTGTAGTCCTTCTGCATCTGCCACACACCGGGTACTGTAATCTCTTCCCACTCAGCATCATCAAAATCAGGCTCTCTGAATTTTGTAGGGAGCTCAGCTACGCCCTTTTCCCAATGGAACTTCCACTGGCCGTTAAGGGACATCTTATAGGGAGAGTCGGCTCTCTTTGCGGCACTGTCCGCTCTGTCATAGCACATTGCTATAACGTGACCGTCCTCCTTGTTTTCTTTGATTATTTCGGGATTTTCCCAGATATACTTCATATGTTCACCTGTCCTTTGCAGTTTTTTGGTGGGATATAACTATACTATTTTATTGTACTATAATATACGGAGCGTGTCAAGGGCTTTGACAGTAGTCAGAGCGCGGAGAATGCGGGTACAAGAGGAAAGGTTTATCCCCGCGAAATAAGGTTGGTGCCATGTCCGCTTAGCTGAGAGATAAAAAAAGAAACAGAGGACTGTCCCCTGTCTCTTCCCGATTACTCAGCATCATTGATTGCCTCAACAAAGAATTTAGCAATATTTTGCCATTCACTTACGACCTCAGGTGCTTCATGACTGAAACGTATCACTTTTTCATCTGCCAAAAACAGAACAAAATCACCGTCAGCACAGGTTGCAATAATAACTCCGTTCGGTTTTGTTTCAAGCATTTCCTCTTTTTCCAAACCTGCAAAGAATTCCGCTGTTTTCTTTAACGAATCTTCATAAGATAAAAACTCATACTCATCCGAAAGATATCCGCCGTCACTCACATTGTAATAGGGTAATATCGAATTATAAATCGAGCCTGATATTTCTTCCGCATACTTTTTGCTCAGTTTCTTTTTGAAGTCGGCTTTTCTTTCGCTTTTGCTTTTTCTGAAAAACTTCAAAGCATCTTTTTCACTCACAATATATTCAGGTCTACCCTTTACTTTGAGCTTTTCGTACTTTCCGAAGCTCTCTTTTATATATTTCTCAGACGGTTTCGGCATTACATCTGTTTTGTCCAAGGTATATCCGTCAACACACTTATCAACAACATATGCAGGTGCAAGATCTGAACGGCTGAGTACCTTTTCTTTTATCAGAAGCGCTGCCGTATCTTTATGTATAAGAATTTCACTTCTGCCACAAAAGCTGTAAGTCTGAGTGCAATAAACATAAGCTATACCGCCGGACGGCAAATCTTCTTTCAGATAACAGTCCTGCAATTCGATGTGCTGAAGAGTATAAACTGATGACAATATTTTCTGTATGTGTCCGCCCAATACCTGCATTTCTGTTTTTTGTTTTTCCGTAATCGGCTTCCTTTCATATTCACTTATCTTTCTGTCATAAACTATATGCCGAATTCTCTTATGGGGATAGATATAGAAATACTGCTCTGCTTCATACTTACCCTTATCCTGCACCCAACAAAAATCAACATCGGTGATATTATTTTTTATGCATGCTTTTCTGAATCGGTCTGAAACACAAGTGTCTCTCCACCCCTTCGGAGAATGAGACAGCTCGTGATATGCACGTATTGTAACAAGCTTTAATTCGTTTCCGTTTTCATCAGAGACCGAAACGAATTCACAGAAAGCATTATCTTTAAAGCCTTCTCGTCTGAGCTCATACCAGTCGCTTTCATAATCCTCATAGGTTCTTTTGTAGTAGCAGCGTGCTCTCCAACCCTTTTTTTCGCAGAAGTCCCTGATTTTATCAAGTACTTCATAGGCATCAGGCTCATCCATATCAAGCTCGCTCCAACCGACGCAATCGCATTTTTTACCCAAAGAATGAACGAAATCGATGTTTTCTTTATATTTCTCTTCAGCGTAATTGTTCTCTTCACTGTCAAGTATCCAGGATAATTTTTCTTTTACCTTCATAATTTCACCCTTTCTGATTTGACTGTAAATCAACTTTATCATAAAAACACCTCACTGTCAACAAACGGACACGTCACAACCTATCCCTACCATATCAACCTACACCCCGCGGGTAGAGCCTTTCCTCTTCTCCACCGGGTATCGCGTGACTACTGGCTACTGACTACTCAAAAACTCCGCTCACCGAGCGTAGTTTTTTTGTCCGAAACCCCTTGACAACTGCATAATAATATGGTATTATCATCGCATCGCTTTAACAGTATAAAGCTTTAAAGTTTTAAATTACCAAAGGATGTGCACAGCAAAATGACCCAGAAGCCCGTAATTCTTAT
>JAZUAZ010000017.1:0-1712 GCA_045638245.1 Acutalibacteraceae bacterium
TATACGGATTTTGCTCAGTGCTATGATATCCTTTCAGCTCTCAGCTCAAGGGGTATAAACAATATAAATCTCAGATATAAGGGCGTTTTTCAGGGCGGTACCGAGCAGGAAAGCGGTGTTGATTTTGATGAGCGTCTCGGAAGTGAAGATCAGCTCAGTGAGCTTACTTCTCTTGCGGCTTCTCAGGGTATAAGCATATACGCTCAGACCAATCTTTTTACCTTTGCGGATTCTCCTGAGGACGGGGCTCTTGACCTTGAGGGTAAGGCGGCGGAGCTTGATACGGTCGGATTTGTACCCTACAAGGCATATGTCTTTTCTGCGGCGGCGATGAATGAAAGGGTCAACAGCTTGCTTTATATTCACCGTGACGGTGCTTTCCCGGGAGTGTGTATAAACGATGGCGGCAGAATGCTTTATGAGGATTTCTCTGAAGGAGAGGTGAGCCTCGGTACTGATAGCCGCAACGAACTTATACAGCAGGCGAACGGTATATCTGCAACAAAAAAGCTTATGGTAAACAAGGGTAATCTTTACGCAATAAAGTATGCCGACCTTATTTTCGATCTTCCCGACAGTGCCTTTTACGCTGAGCAGGATTTCTGCAGACAGATACCCTTTGTGCAGATACTGCTTCACGGCATATGCGATTATTCTCTCTCACCGATAAATCTCAGCTCCGACAGTACCGACGCTTTTTTAAGGGCGGTTGAATACGGTGCGGTACCGTGCTATGAGTGGTACTATGCCGACCTTTCAGAGAGCGACGGTGAAGATAAGCTTCATTATCTCAATTATGCTTCTCAGGCAAGAACACAGTATGAGCTTGCGGGTAACGCACTCGCTGATCTGAGAGGCTCAAGAATTACCGACCACGGTATGGCGGCAGAAAAGGGTTTCTTTACCGTTTATGATAATGAAACGGAAATATACGTAAATTATTCTGATGAAGCGGTTACGATTTCAGGTGTAACCGTTGAGCCGAAAAGCTTTATAAGAGTTAACTGACAGAAGGAAGCCTAATGCAGTTTTGAGCTTGAAGCAAAGTAAATATAACAGTAAAAAAACCGTTGTAATGCTTTTTTACAACGGTTTTCTATTTGGTTTTTCTGATTTTTGAGCTATTAAGGAGCTTTTTGCCGTAGCTTGTTTTATAAAAGCTTTTCTGAGACCTTGTTGAGAGATTTTATCTGATGCCGAGTCTCTTTACGACCTCCTGATCGCATATATCCGTCATAGGACCTATCTTTTCCCAGAGAGCATCTGCCTTTTCCTTCCACTTCCAATAGCCTTCCGCAGTTTCGGGATATGTCTTGTAAAGATTTGTAACCTCCATACTCTGAAGAAGACCTGTAACAATCTTCTTGACGGTTGCAGCCTTGATTTTGCCCGTTGCAACACCTGCCGCAATACCTGAAACAAGCTGAGCTATATCAGCAGGAGTAAGGTCGAGGTCCTCTCCGCCGCCGCCGAGAATCTTTGTTGAGAAGATGATGTCCTTTTTGAAAAGGTACTCTGCTTCATCGTAGCTCATTGATACAACACCCTTGAGAAGAGGTCTCATCGAGTCAAAGGCGATACCCTGAGCATCCATATACTTTTTATTGATGGGCCACATATTGTCTCTTGAAAGAGGCTTGCCGTTTTTGAGAAGCTCATCAATAACGTCAACTGCAATCTGTCCCTGTACGAGAGAGGATGTGCAGCCCTCG
>JAZUAZ010000018.1:0-2748 GCA_045638245.1 Acutalibacteraceae bacterium
AATTTCACGGGGCTTTTCGTAAGCATCAAGATAAAGCTTACAGTGAGCAAGAATGCTCTGCTTTGTTTCTTCACTCTTTTCAAAGCCGGGCTTGAGGACGATATAAGCTCTGATTTTCTGTACTCTGTAATCGTCCTTGACGCCGATAACGCAGCAGTAATCAACCGCCTCGTGTTTATCAAGAATGTTTTCAATATGTGTGGGATAAACGTTGTAGCCGCTTGTGACTATCATACGCTTGATTCTCTGCTTGAAGTATACGAAGCCCTCTTCGTCAATATAGCCCATATCGCCTGAGAACATCCAGGTAACACCGTTTTCGTCGGTACGAAGGGTTTTTGCGTTTTCCTCGGGAGCCTTCATATATCCG
This sequence comes from Acutalibacteraceae bacterium, assembly GCA_045638245.1. GTDB lineage: Bacteria > Bacillota > Clostridia > Oscillospirales > Acutalibacteraceae > UBA6857. The sequence goes on from JAZUAZ010000018.1 coordinate 371, forward strand.
AGCATAAGGGTGGGACCTGAAATGATGATTTCGCCCATTTCGCCTGTGGGAAGCTCGTTGAAGGTGCCGGGTTCAACAACCTTGTAAACCATATCACGTACGGGAAGACCGATTGATCTTTCCTTTGATCTGTCGACGGGAGTTACACAAGAGCAGGTAACACATTCGGTGAGACCGTAGCCTTCTCTTATCTGTACGTTTGCGCCGTGTTCCTTAAGGAAGGCATCTGCTCTCTTTTTAAGCTCGGGGCTGAGTGAGTCGCCGCCGCTGAATACGCCTACAAGGAAGGAGAGGTCCTTACCGTTGAAGATGTCAACCTTTAAAAGTGCCTCGTAAAGTGTAGGAACGCCTGCGATGAAATTGGGCTTATTCTTAAGAACTGCCTTTGCATAGCTCTCCTTAGTGAACTGAGGAATGAGAATTGAAAGAGCATTGTTCTGAAGTACGGTATGAATACCGATGCCGAGACCGAAGCCGTGGAAGATAGGCATAACTGAAAGGAATTTTGTTCCGTAGTCGAGCTTACAACCTGCAATTTCGGCAACCTGACAGCCGAGTGCGTTGAAGTTGAAGTCTGAGAGCATAATACCCTTGGGAGTACCGCTTGTGCCACCGCTGTAAAGGATAACCGCAGTCTTGTTTTTATCAAACTCAACAGGGGGAAGCTCTACGCCTGCGCCTGTCTTTTCAAAGTCTGCCCATACAAGGTCTGTATCCTTTGTGGGGAATTTGAGGTTTGCCTTGTTCTTAGCGTACTTATAGAGTACTGACTTGGGGAAGGGAAGCTCATTCTGGATACGTGCAGTAAGGATAGTAGCATCTGTTGTTGACTCGTCAACCGCCTTTCTTACCTTTTCGTAGAACTGATCGAGAGTAAGAATCATCTTGCTTTCGGAATAATCGAGGTAGAAGGTGATATTCTTCTGTGAAGAAAGGGGATGTACCATATTTGCAACTGCGCCGATACGGTTAAGAGCATAAAGGCAGATGAGTCCCTGGGGTGTGTTGGGCATACAGATAGTAACTCTGTCATCCTTTTTGATGCCATACTTGAGAAGGGCACCTGCTGCCATTTCTATTCTTTCTACAAAAGTCTTGTAGGTTATAATCTTTCCCATAAAGTCGATAGCGGGAGCATCGGGAAGTCTCTTGGCGGCTGCCTCGATAGCACCGAACATAGTGGTTTCGGGGTAAGCTTCAACTCTTGCTCCGGGCTGAATAGGGGGTAATTTCATTTTAAAAGCCTCCTGAAATGTTACATAAAATTATCATATTTCAGCTAATTTACAACTGATATTCTAACAGCGGATTATATCATAATAAGTTATGTAAATGAAGTGAAAAGGGGGATTGTTCTTTTTTTGTTCATAAATTCATATCAAAAGCACACTCCTCGGCTGTGTTTGTTAAAAAATTGAAAACGGAGCAAAATAATAACACTTAGTTAAATTTCAGGTTGACATCAAGCGGAAAGAATGGTAAAATCAATAGACATCAGTAATAATACATACGCCTCCTTAGTTCAATGGATAGAATAAATCCCTCCTAAAAGTTAGTTATAACAACCGCTTTTCCTCAAAAAGCGATTGTTATAAAGTTGATATTGTCACTCTTGCCCTCTTAGTTCAATGGATAGAATGAGGTCCTCCTAAGACCTGGATATCGGTTCGATCCCGGTAGAGGGTGCCATAAAAAAGCCGAAAAAGCCTTGATTTTACAAGGATTTTCGGCTTTTTAATTTTTTGTGTAAGTTGCTTTGCTCAAAAATTCAAACTCATGGAAATCTTTTTTCTTTTTGGATTTTCAATAATTTTTTCTGCTAATGGAAATTAGCAGATTTTTTGATTTTCTGCTAATGAAAATCCCGCCCTGCTAATATTTGTTTTTGGAACTTCACTTGCTAATGAAGTTGATAGTTATTATGTTAATATTGTCACATAGCAAAAAATAAAAAATGAAAGTATATTTTTTCTGATTTTTGACAATAAAATTTGCTTTCTGTTAATTATTATTTATCTGAAAACTACTAATAATTGGCTGTTTTTTAGTTAACATAGAAAATGCCTTATTGTATTTAAATCACGGTGTAAAAAAAAATAATTTTTATGATATAATTCAAAAAAATACATCAAATTTTTAAGACCAACGACGAAAAAAACGTACTTAATTGATGAAAGCGCTTTTAGAACAAAGCGGGAGGTGAACAACATGGATGATTCAAAAATTATAGAACTCTACTTTGCAAGAAATGAACAGGCAATCAGAGAGACAGCTTCAAAGTACGGTAAGCTTTGTCACAGTATTGCATATAACATTCTTAATAATCACGAAGATTCTGAGGAATGTGTAAATGATACATACGCAGGGGTTTGGAATGC
>JAZUAZ010000019.1:0-2203 GCA_045638245.1 Acutalibacteraceae bacterium
GAAAGGAAGGATAACAATGATTAAAAGACTTGCCTCGTGTATAAGAGAATATAAGCTGCCGTCGGTGCTTTCACCGCTTTTTGTTTCTCTTGAGGTCGTTATGGAGGTGCTTATCCCTCTTCTTATGGGTAAGCTTATAGATAACGGAATAGAAAAGGGTAACAGCTCCTACGTGCTTGAGATTGGCGGACTTCTGGTAGTCATCTGCCTTCTGAGCCTCTTTTTCGGTGTTGCCGCAGGTACCTATGCTTCAAAGGCATCGGCCGGCTTTGCAAAGAATCTCAGACACGATATGTTCCACAACATACAGACCTTTTCCTTTGCAAGCATTGATAAGTTTTCCTCGTCGGGACTTGTTACAAGACTTACTACCGACGTTACAACACTGCAGAACGCCTATCAGATGATAATACGTATCGCAGTGCGATCACCTGCAATGCTGATTTTCTCACTTACTATGTCAATGAGCATCAACTTAAAGCTCAGTATGATTTTCGTTTGTATTATTCCCTTGCTTGGTGCGGGACTTGCTTTTATCGTTTCAAAGGCTCATCCCGTATTCAAGAGAATGTTCAAGGTCTACGATAAACTCAACACCGTTGTGAATGAAAATCTCCACGGTATCAGAGTTGTAAAGTCCTTCGTACGCGAAAAGGAGGAGGAAAAGAAATTCCGCGGTGTTTCGGGTACCATCTATGACCTTTCAAAAAAGGCGGAGTTCTATCTTTCCTATAACGCACCTCTTATGCAGGTCAGCTCCTATACAGCAATGCTTCTTATTGCGTGGGTGGGTGCAAAGCTTATTGTGAATTCCGGCGCAACTGAGCTTACCACAGGTGAATTGACATCTGTTATATCCTATACCATGCAGATTCTTATGACACTGATGATGCTTTCGATGATATTCGTTATGCTCACAATGTCCCGTGCGGCAGGTGAGAGAATATGCGAGGTGCTCGAGGAAAAAACCGAGCTTACCTCACCCGAAAACCCCGTTACCGAGGTGAAGGACGGATGCATCGACTTTGAAAACGTAGGCTTCAGCTATTCGGGTGATAAGGAAAAGCTCTGTCTCAAAAATGTCAACATCAGAATAAACAGCGGTGAAACCGTGGGAATTATCGGCTCAACGGGCTCGTCAAAGACCTCACTTATACAGCTTATCTCCCGACTTTACGATGTTACCGAGGGTACTCTTAAGGTGGGTGGAGTAAACGTTAAGGAGTACGACCTTGATGTGCTTCGCAAGAGTGTTGCCACCGTACTTCAGAAAAATGTGCTCTTCTCGGGTACCGTGAAGGAAAACCTCCGCTGGGGTAACGAAAACGCCACCGATGAGGAAATCACCGAGGCCTGTACTCTCGCTCAGGCTGACTCCTTCATAAGAGAAATGCCCGAAGGCTACGACACCTTCATTGAGCAGGGCGGTACCAATGTATCCGGCGGTCAGAAGCAGAGAATCTGTATTGCACGTTCACTTCTGCAAAGACCGAAAATACTTATCCTCGACGACTCCACAAGTGCCGTTGACACAAAAACCGACGCTCTTATAAGAAAGGGATTCAAAGAGTACATCCCCGAAACCACAAAAATCATCATCGCCCAGCGTATTTCTTCAATAGAGGATGCGGATAAGATTATCGTTCTTGACGGCGGTGAAATTTCAGGCTTCGGCAATCACGCAGAGCTTATAGAAAACAATGAGATTTACCGTGAGGTTTACTTCTCACAGCAGAGAGGAGGAAAGGAAAATGAGTGATAACAGAAGTGCACCTCCCAAGATGCCTCCCAAGATGCCTCCGAGGATGGGCCCCGGCCGTCACGGCGGAGTACCTATGAAAATCGAGGGTATGAAGCTTGACCCCAAGGTTATAAAGAGAATTTTCTCATATATGAGCAAAAAGCACATAATACTTCTTCTCTGTGTTGTAGGCTGTATTTTTATTTCCAGCCTTGCAAGCGTATATTCCTCACTTTTCCTTCAGGAGCTTATCGACGGACACATAACTCCTATGCTTCTGAGCGGCTCCGATGATTTCAGCGGACTTCTTTCAATGCTTATACGTATGGCAGGTCTTTTTGCACTTGGTATCGTTGCAACCTTCACCTACAACAGAATTATGGTTGTGGTCGCTCAGGGCGTGCTCAAAAAGATAAGAGACGAAATGTTCACCCATATGCAGTCTCTTCCCATAAAGTATTT
>JAZUAZ010000020.1:0-24242 GCA_045638245.1 Acutalibacteraceae bacterium
AATATATTTTTTCGGCCTTAAAGTCTTTTTGATTGCAGATAACAGCAAAAATTCTCCTTATCATTGGAGAACTTCCGGGTGTTGTCTTACCCGTTGATTACGATAAATCCTTTGTATGTGTCGCAATTAACGAAAAAAGCGCTTCAATTTTCTGTTAACACTATTGCAGTAATGTGGCATTATGTGGTATAATGTGAAAAAATAATGCTGAAACATAAAGGAGTATTATCATGACAAAGCTTATCAGATATTTAATGGCATTTCTTATGCTGGGTGTAACTCTTTTCAATTATGTGTTCAATGATTATGCATTCCCTGCGGTCAGCACTGACGGAGCTTACGTTTTCTGCTATTTCGTAGGTAATGAACCCGATCAGCAGACAATTCACCTTGCAGTCAGCACCGACGGTTATAACTTTGACGCTCTCAACAATAACGAAGCTGTTATTGATCAGACTATGGGCACAGGCTGTGTACGTGACCCTTATATCTTTGAAGCAGTTGACGAAGAGGGTAAGGAATGCTACTACATAGTTGCAACAGATATGGATGCAATGCTCGGATGGACCTCAAACCATGCGATTATCTTCTGGAAGTCCTATGATCTTGTTAATTGGGAGGACGAATTTGTACTTGATATCCGTAGCTTTGAGGGTTGGGAAAACTGTAACAGAGCATGGGCTCCTCAGGTAATATATGATGAGCAGGCAGGTAAGTATATGGTTTACCTTGCTCTTTCAACATGGGATGATCCTGCTACAGAGCTCAACGAGGATAATGCTCAGCACTATTATCTTTACACCGATGACTTCAAGAACTTCACCGCTCCCGAGTACCTTTACGGTAGAAGAGATGAGGTTATCACAAGAGAAGACGGCACAACCTTTACAGGTATTCAGTGTATCGACGGCGATATGATTTATAACGAAAAGGAAGATCTTTACTACCTCTTCTTCAAGGAAGACCTTACACAGAAAATTGCTTACGTAACATCAGAAAGTCCCACGGGTCCCTTCAGTGAGGAGTACACAATCTGCTCACTTAACTGGTTCGGAGTTGAGGGCAGCACAATGTACCGCATAACAGGTACCAACGCATGGATGATGATTATGGATGAATACAGTAACGGAACCTTCTTTGCACAGATGACAAGGGATTTCCACAACTACCGTCAGGTGCAGAGGTCACGCTATTCAGTTAATCAGCTTATGCCAAGACACGGCTCAGTGCTTGCAATCTCAATGGATGAATACGAAGCACTTGTTGAAGCTTACGATATAGCAGAATAAAAAAATAAAGGCAAGGAAGCTTCTGCGACCTTGCCTTTTGACAAAAAGGAAAAGTATTATGAACTTAAAGAGATTTGAAAAAAGGAGCAAGTACAACTGCGAAAAGAAAAATAAGGCAGATAACTATGCTCATCTTAATAATAACTACTGCAAAAAGGGTCAGGTTGTTCTTGCGGGGGACTCTATAACTGATATGTATAACTATTATGAGCTTTTTAATGAATACCGTGAAAAAAGCGGAAAAGCGGTTTATAACAGAGGTATAAGCGGAGATACCTCAAATAAGCTCATTGAAAGACTTGAGTCAAACGTACTCTGCCTTGAGCCGGAGAAGGTTGTTTACCTTATCGGTACAAATGACCACGCTATGGGTGCAAGTGATGAGTATATCGCATCAAACATAAAAACAATTATCGGAATGACGAAGAAGGCATGTCCTGAGTGTAAGATAGCAGTGCAGTCCATTTATCCGGTAATAGACCACAAACAAAGAAAAAACAAGGATTTAAAGCCCATTAACGAGCTAATAAAGAAGGTATGCCGTGATACAGATACGGTTTATATTGACCTTTTTGATGCGCTCTGTGATGAAAATGGCAGCTTCAGAAAGGATTTTACCTACGACGGACTTCACCCCAATGTACACGGCTACGAGGTTGTTACAAAGGCACTACTTGAATTTATATGAGTATTCTATTGCAATAAGTCTGTTTATAGGCTATAATAATACAAGTATAAAAAATAAGGAGAATAGCGATGCCTATTAAAATAGATGACAGACTTCCCGCAAGGGAAAGTCTTGAAATGGAAAATATATTTGTGATGACCGAGTCGAGAGCGGCAAGTCAGGATATCCGTCCGCTTAAGATACTCATTCTTAATCTTATGCCTACAAAAATCGTTACAGAAACGCAGCTTCTCAGGCTTCTCAGTAACACACCGCTTCAGGTTGACGTTGAGCTTTTGCAGATGGCAACCCATCAGTCAAAAAACACCTCACAGAGCCATCTTAACAAGTTTTATTACACCTTCGACGAAATCAAGCACAAAAAGTATGACGGTATGATTATCACAGGTGCACCTGTTGAGCTTATGGAGTTTGAAGAGGTTGACTACTGGCCTGAGCTCTGTACAATTTTTGAATGGACAAAAACCAATGTGTATTCCACCTTCCATATCTGCTGGGGCGCTCAGGCGGGGCTTTATTACCACTACGGTATAAAGAAACACAAACTTCCGGAAAAGATGTTCGGTGTTTTCCCTCACAGACCTCTTGACCTTTACCATCCTATGATGAGAGGTTTTGACGATACATATTTTGTTCCTCATTCAAGGCATACGGATATTGAGTTCAATGATGTTGCTCTTTGTAAGGACCTTCAGATAATCTCATACTCAGAGCAGGCGGGTATACACCTTGTTTCCGACCTTGAGTGCAGAAATTTCTATGCAACGGGACACTCGGAATACGACGCCGATACTCTCGCAAAGGAATATTTCCGTGACAAGGATAAGGGGCTCGACATAAAGGTACCCTACAACTATTTCCCCGACGATGACCCGACAAAGAAGCCGGTTATGAGATGGAGAAATGTTGGTACACTTATGTTTACCAACTGGCTTAACTACTTTGTTTACCAGAGAACACCTTACGATATCAACGATATCTGATTTCTTATACATAAAACTGCTGTACCTTTATTTTTTTGGTACAGCAGTTTTTTATATAATATAATTATCAAGCAGAGCAACCGCATCGGGATAATCCGTAAGAGGATTTTTTGAAGAAAATCGCTTTTTCAGTGTAGCCCGAAGGAAGGAAGTATCACTTTCACGGTTTTCCTGCTTTTCTTTTAATTTTGATATAAGAGAGGAGAAATCTCTTTCCTTTGTCTCTGTTTCTGTTACTGTTACTGTAGCATCCTTCTCTTCTGTAGTCTCGTTTCCTGCTTCATTTTCCTGACGGTAGGCGAGGAAAGCTTCTTTAGCAGCAAGGATGAAGGATTCTGCGGTGTAAATCTGCATAAGGTCAACACCGAGAGCATAAGCCAGCTCTTCGAGCTGAAGCACAGTGTCCGCGCCGTACTTTATAACCATTGAACGGAATGTCCTGGGAAGGAAGTAATATATTCTGCCAAGAAGCTGAGAGAAAGCCTTCTTGGTATCGTAATAGCCGAGCTGTATACGTTTTTCAACGGTTGCGGGCTCAAAGTCGAAGGCGGCACCAAGCTCATCCATATCATAAGGTCTGATATATGTTATCTGAGAGTTGATAATATCGAGAGTGTGACCGATGCCCTTGATGTTTGAAATGTCAACAACGATGAGTCGGTTGTAGCCTCTTTTTTTCAGACTCATAACAGGTATGTTATCGTAGGCACCGCCGTCAAGGTATTTTTCGCCCTCGGGTCCGATATTGCTTGCAAAAGGTACGTTAGCAGAGGCCATAAGGTAGTTAACAAGCTCACCTTCGGGCATATCCTCAAGAAAAAACTCGTATTTACCGTTAGGCTGAGAAAGCTGAACTGCAATTACACCAAAATCCGCTATGCTTGCCCTGACCTTTTCTTCATCTATATACCGTGAAACGAACTCCTTTGCCGGTGAGGCGTCAATACCGCCTTTTTTTACAAATTCTCTGAAAAGAGTACCCCAGTTTTTCTTGCTGAGCAGATTTTCAGGGTCTGGAAGCTCACTGCTGATACGTATGCCTTTATCAATGGAAATGTTATTCCACATATCAACCGCTTTTTCATATTCGTCTGCGGCAATAAGTGCTCCGTTTATAGAGCCGATTGAAACGCCTACAATGGCATCGAAGCGTACATCCATTTCTTTAAGAGCTTTCCAGGCACCAAGCTGGTAAGCACCTTTACCGCCGCCGCCTGCGAGCACAAGTCCGTATCCTGTCATAATATCAACTCCTTGAATAAATTGTGTTGAGTTGTTTTTTAATCCAACAGAAAAGAAATCACACTGTTTGATACAAGAAAGCCTTTAACCGTAAGGCTTATACTGTCTTGTGTCACTGTCACAAGACCCTCTTTTTCGAGAGTAATAGCTTTTTTTATAAGCTTTTGATCGATGTCTTTTCCGAAGCGTTCTTTGTATTTATCCTTGCACAAACCTTCAGTAAGTCTGAGTGCAAGCATAATGTACTCCTCTTCGTCACCGCCGTCACCGTCAGGCGTCGGGGGAGTACCCTTTAGGAAATCTTCAAAATCTCTTTCGAAGTAAAATCTTTTACCGCCGAGAAACGAGTGGGCTGAAGGACCGATGCCGAGATACTCTTCACAGTGCCAGTATTTCAGATTATGTCTGCTTTCAAAGCCTTCTTTTGAGAAGTTTGAAATTTCATATTGTTTATAGCCTGCTTTGCCGAGCTCATCTGCGGCGTAAAGATAAAGGTCGCAGACCTCGTCCTCGTCAGGGAGGGTGAGTCTGTCTCTGATACGGTGAAATTCAGTATCTTCCTCTATTTTGAGCATATAAGCACTGATGTGTTTAACGTCTGTGCTGCATACAAAATCTATACTTTCTTTAAGACTTTCCTTGGTCTGGTATGGTATACCGAGCATAAGGTCGAGAGAAATATTGTCAATGCCCCGATGTCTGAAAAGTTTTATACAGTCCCGTATTCTTTCTTTATCGGATACCCTTCCGAGAGAAAGTCTTTCCTCATCAACCGCAGATTGCATACCCATTGATATGCGGTTTACGCCCGCTTCGGATAAATTCCTTACAAGCACTTCGTCAACAGATGAGGGGTTACATTCCACTGTAATTTCAGCACTTTCGGTAACACTGTAATTATCTTTTATGTAGGTGAGCACCTTTTTTATTCTTTCTCCGCCGAAAAAAGATGGAGTCCCGCCACCGAAATATATTGTATCCACATTGTCGGTGATTTTTACGCGGTACTTTTCAAGGCAAGAAAGGACAGCTGTTAAATAGCTGTCCTTTGTCTTTTCATCTGCTTTGAAGGAATAAAAATCACAGTAAGGACACTTTGATTTGCAAAAAGGTATGTGTATATATATTCCTGTCATATTATCAGTTGTTGTCGTCGAGCTTGAGTACTGCCATAAATGCCTCCTGAGGCACTTCAACCGTACCGAACTGACGCATACGTTTTTTACCTTCCTTCTGTTTTTCAAGAAGCTTTTTCTTTCTTGTGATGTCACCGCCGTAGCACTTTGCAAGAACATCTTTTCTCATAGCCTTAACGGTTTCTCTTGCAATAACCTTACTGCCGATAGCAACCTGAATGGGAATTTCAAACATCTGTCTCGGGATATGCTCCTTGAGCTTTTCAGCAATCTTTCTCGCTCTGCCCATAGCCTTTTCTGAGTGGATGATAAAGGAAAGGGCGTCGATAACATCACCGTTGAGAAGTACGTCAACCTTCTGGAGTGTTGAGCGACGGTATTCGAAAATCTCATAGTCAAATGAAGCATAGCCTCTTGTTCTTGATTTGAGAGCATCAAAGAAGTCGTAAATGATTTCATTCAGGGGAAGCTCATAGTGAATATCCACACGGTCAGTGGTGATATATTTCATATCCTTGAAAATACCGCGTCTGTCCTGACAGAGGTCCATGATTGTTCCTACGTAGTCACTGGGAGCGTATATGTGGGCATTTGTGATAGGTTCTTCGCAGTAATCTATCTTTGCCTGCTCGGGATAGTTTGTAGGATTGTCGATTTCAACCACTTCACCGTCGGTAAGATGTATTTTATATACAACCGAGGGTACTGTTGTAACAAGGTCGAGATTATATTCTCTTTCAAGTCTTTCCTGAATGATTTCAAGGTGTAAAAGACCGAGGAAGCCACAACGGAAGCCGAAACCGAGAGCACCTGATGTTTCAGGCTCGTATGAAAGTGAAGCATCGTTGAGCTGCAGTTTTTCAAGGGCGTCACGAAGAGCTTCATAGTCGGCGCCGTCAGCAGGATAAACACCGCAGAATACCATGGGATTAACCTTTCTGTAACCGGGAAGCGGCTCAGTGGAGGGTCTCTGAAGCTTTGTAACCGTATCGCCGACCTTAGCATCACGAACTGTCTTTATTGAAGCGGTGATATAGCCTACTTCACCGGCGGAAAGTTCTTTGCAGGGTTCAAGACCGGTAGCTCTCATATAGCCGACCTCAACAACGTTGAATTCAGCACCGGTAGCCATCATTTTCATTGTTTCGCCTGCCTTGAGAGTACCTTGCATAACTCTGACGTAAACGATAACGCCCTTGTAGTTGTCATAGACTGAGTCGAAGATAAGAGCCTTCAGGGGAGCATCGTCCACGGCGTCGGAAGGAGCGGGAATATCCTTTACTATTCTTTCGAGTACCTCTGAAACATTTTCACCTGTCTTTGCGGAAACGCGGGGAGCGACAGAGCAATCAAGACCGATGATTTCCTCAACCTCTGCGGCAACTCTGTCAGGTTCAGCAGCAGGAAGGTCGATTTTATTTATAACAGGTACAAGCTCAAGGTCGTGGTCGAGAGCGAGATATGTATTAGCGAGTGTCTGAGCCTCGATACCCTGAGAAGCGTCAATGATGAGGATTGCACCCTCGCAAGCGGCAAGAGAGCGGGAAACCTCGTAGTTAAAGTCAACGTGACCCGGAGTGTCGATAAGGTTAAGCTCATATTCTTCACCGTCCTGGGCTTTGTAATTGAGCTTTACGGCGTGAGCCTTTATTGTGATACCTCTTTCTTTTTCAAGGTCCATATCGTCAAGAATCTGAGCTGACATATCACGCTTTGAAACAGAGTCGGTAATTTCAAGCAGTCTGTCTGCAAGAGTACTTTTACCGTGGTCGATATGGGCTATGATAGAGAAATTCCTTATATTTTCTTTTTTCTTAGCCATTGGTTCACCTCATAAATAACGTAAACTGTATAATCAATGTATTCTAACATAAAATAGTTGTTTTGGCAAGTATTATTTATAATATAAACATAAACGGGACATCACAAGACGTCCCGTTCTGATTATATTTGTTCGTTTTTTACAGGTTGCTGATTCTATTCCGCCTTCTTTATATCAAAGTAAAATTCCACGCCTCCGTCTTTATTGGAAACACCGTATTTCTGATTGTGAAGCTCCTGAATTGAAGCTACAATAGAAAGTCCGAGACCGAATTTGCCTTCTTCTCTTGAATGCGCCTTATCTGCACGGTAGAAGCTCTGCCATATATTTTCTATATCGCTTCCGGGGATAGGCTTACCTGTATTGAAAACTGTAACTCTGTAATTATTCCCCATATCCATTGCAGTGACAGTGATTTTACGTTCAAAATCAAGGTGAGAGAGCGCGTTGGTGAAATAGTTGGAAAATACATGGCTGAGAAGCTCTTTGTCTCCGTATCCGATAAAGCTCGGGTCTATTCTTATAATAACCTCTGCATCGCTTGTAAGGTCACTGTTTTCGATAGTTGAGAAATAGTCTTTTATAAGTGCGTTTACGGAAAAGCTCTCATTTTTAAGTTCAAGATTTCCTGAGCCGTAAAGCATATATTCCATAATTCTTACAACGAGATTGTTCATCTTCTGAGATTCCTCGATAATTATATCGCAGTAATCCTCTTTATTTTCGCAGCCTATACCGTACTTGAGACCCTCCGCATAGCCCTGGATAATTGAAATGGGTGTTTTCAGCTCGTGAGATACATTTGCAATAAAACTGCGACGTGTTTTTTCGAGCTTTCTTTCAAGACGTATATCACTTTCGAGCTGACGGTTTTCCTTTTTCAGCTCTGTAAGCGCCTTGTCAAGTCTGCCTGAGAGTATATTGATATTTTCGCTCAGCTCATTAAGCTCCTTTGTCCTGAAGGGAGGGCAGCTTTCGCTGAAATCAAGAGTCGCCATTTTTTTTGCAGTTTTTGTAATCTTCCTTATAGGATTCGTAATAAGAGTAAGATAATAAGCGGTTGCGGCAAAGATAGCGACAAGAATAAAGGCACTCAGAGCAAGGAATGCTTCTGAAGCAGTTTGAGCGTTTTCTTTTATAACATCGATAGAGGTGTAAAGCTCAACAACCGTATCATCACCGATAAAAGCGCCGTAAACTATGTATTCTGCCGTAGCGAAGTATTCCTGACGGACCTCAAAATAGTTTCCGTCACTCTGTTCAGAGCGGGAAATAATTTTCATTATACGGGGCTTCATTTCAATGCGGCTTGTTGTACCGCTGACTTTGTCATAAACAGCCTCGTTGCTTCTTGAGGTGTATATAAGCTTTTCTCTCGGTGAATATATCTCAATATAGAGATTATGTGCGGACTCTATATCAGCCAGAGCTGAAAGGGAGTTTTCATCACTCGGGTCGTAGGAGGCAATCTCTGAGGCTACATCCTTCATATCCTGCTTTTTTTCGATAAGGAAAATATCGTCCATATACAGATATTGTAGCGCGGAAAAAACAGATATACATACAACGATAACCGCAATACTTATAAGCGAGTAGCGCCGTTTAAGATTGTGAAATTTTTTAATCGGACGTTTCATTATTATTCCTCTATTTTATAGCCGATTCCGTAAACGGTTTTCAGGTGGGTGTTACCCCATTCACCAAGCTTGGTTCTGAGTCTTGCAACGTGAGAGTCAACGGTACGTATATCTCCAGAGTAATCGTAGCCCCATATACTGTCGAGCAGTTGCTCTCTTGAAAAGACTCTGCCGGGAGCTTCGAGGAATTTCTTGAGTATGTTGTATTCCTTGAGAGTCAGGTCAACCTCTTTACCGTTAAGGCGTACCTCATGAGCTTCGTCGTTGAATATAAGTTCGCTGAAGTTTTTCTCGTTTGAGGTAATATCGGGCTTTGCTCTTCTCAGAAGAGCCTCGACTCTTTTTACTAGTACCATAGGGGAAAAGGGTTTTGTAACATAATCGTCGGCACCTGATTCGTATCCGGTAAGCTCGTCGAATTCCTGACTTCTTGCGGTGAGCATAATAACAGGTACAGTTGAGGTTTCTCTTATTTTTCTGCATACCTCCCAGCCGTTAAGACCGGGCATCATTATATCGAGTATTATGAGCTTGACAGAGGACTTGTTTTCTTCGAAAATGCGGAAAGCCTCGTCACCATCCTCTGCTTCAACGGTTTCATATCCGAATTTATTAAGAAACTCACAGACCAGCTTGCGTATACGAAGCTCATCGTCTGCGACTATAATTTTTGCCATAAAATCACCTCCGAGTTTATTACGGATTTATAATAACATATCTTTGTGTTATATACAAGTCGAAGTGTTGTAAAATTATTAACAATTTGTTTATATTCAATTCTCAAGCGGAAGTCTATCGCGACAGTTTTGATATTGACACTTCGGAGGATATAGTATAAAATAAAGGGGATATACTGTGACTTGCAGTAAATATAAAAGCCTGAAATGGCAGAACGGAGAAAAAAATGATTTATACTAACGGTAACAACGTTTTTCATCTGCAGACAAAGAAGACAAGTTACGTTTTCAGAGCTCTTCCTACAGGTCAGCTTGAAGGAATGTATTACGGCAGAAAAATAAGAAACACAGACGATTTTACCTTTATTTACGATAAGCATGCCTCCGGCTATTCGAATGCTACTAACTACACACAGGATGATAAGAGTCTTTCACTTGACCATATCGCCCTTGAATATTCCGCATACGGTAAAGGTGATTACAGACTTCCCGCTATGCAGCTTACATCACACGACGATGTTTTCACAACCGATTTCAAATTTAAAAGTGCATCCGTAACAAAGGTAAAGCCCGAGCTTAACGGTCTTCCCTCAAGCTACGGTGAAAGTGAAACTCTTACGGTTGTAACAGAGGATAAAATTCTCGGCGCAGAGCTTCATCTTATATACACTGTTTTTGAGGATTGCAATGTAATCACAAGAAGTGCAAGACTCATCAATAAGAGCAAGGAAACAATAAAGATTCACAACCTTATGAGTATGCAGCTTGACCTTCAGAGAGGCAACTATGTAATGCTTACCTTTGACGGTGCATGGGCAAGAGAAAGATATAAGAATGAGCACAGACTCACATCAGGTGAATGCTCAGTAGGTTCAATCGCAGGCTACTCCTCAAACAGACACAACCCATTCTTTGCAATCAGAGAAGAGGAGTGTACAGAGCATAACGGTAACTGCTACGGCTTCAATCTTGTATATTCGGGTAACCATATTGCAAGAACAGAAATCAGTACTCACGGCCTTCTCAGAATCCAGAACGGTATCAATCCCTTTGAATTTGAGTGGCATCTTAAAGCAGGAGAAACCTTTGATACTCCCGAGAGTGTAATGACCTTCAGCCATGAGGGCCTCAACGGTATGAGTCAGAATATGCACCTTTTCGTTAAGGAGCATATCGTAAGAGGCTATTGGAAGGACAGAGAGCGTCCCATTCTCGTAAATAACTGGGAAGCAACAACCTTCAGCTTCAATGAAAAGAAGATTCTTGATATTGCCGCAGCTACCAAGGAGCTCGGTGCTGAAATGTTTGTTCTTGACGATGGTTGGTTCGGCAAGAGAAACAACGATAAGGCAGGTCTCGGTGACTGGTACGTAAACAAAAAGAAGCTTCCCAGCGGTATTGACGGTCTTGCAAAGAAGGTCAATGATATGGGACTCAAGTTCGGTCTGTGGGTAGAGCCTGAAATGGTAAACCCTGACAGTGACCTTTACAAAGCACACCCTGACTGGGCTATGACCACAGATAAATACACTCCCTCGCAGGGCAGAAATCAGCTCACTCTCGACCTTACAAGAGATGATGTTGTTGAGTTTATCATCAATACAATGACAGACGTATTCCGTTACGGTAACATTTCCTATATCAAGTGGGATAACAACCGTCAGTTCTCCGATGTTTTCTCAAGACGCAAGGGTGCAAAGAGCGGCGAATATTTCCACAGATACATCCTCGGACTTTACAAGGTGTGGGATTCACTTACCAACAAGTTCCCCGAAATTCTCTTCGAGGCATGCTCAAGCGGCGGTAACAGATTCGACCTTGCGACCTTCTGCTATATGCCTCAGTGCTGGACAAGTGACAACACCGATCCTCTCGACAGAATGTACATTCAGGCAGGTACCTCCTACGGTTATCCTCAGTCTGTTATGACAATGCACGTAGCAGCTGCATATTCCTTTGCGAACTTCAGACATTCTACAATTGAACACCGCTTCAATGTTTCAGCTTTCGGTCTTTTAGGCTATGAGCTTGACGTAACAATGCTCTCCAAGCAGGATAAGGCTTGTGTTAAAAAGCAGATTGAATATTACAAGAAGCACCGCAGACTTCTCCAGTTCGGCGAATTCTCAAGAATCGGAGACATCTTCAAGGATGACAGATCAATGTGGCAGATTACCGCTGCGGATAAGAGCGAAGCGATGTACGGATACTTTGTAAACAGAGTAATGCCCAACTGGGGTAACGATGTTATCAAAATGGTTAATCTTGATGAGGATGCAACCTACCATCTTTGTGTACGTCCTCAGCTTCTGCCTCTCAAGAAGTTCGGTGATATTATCAACGTACCCCTGCCCAAGAAGCTCGATGTTGAAGACGGTAAGCTCTTTGATTTCCTTTGCGATACAGTAAAAATAAGAAACGAAAAGGAAGAGTACACCATCGGAGGCGATATGCTGATGAATTCAGGCTTCAAGGGTAAGCAGCTTTTCAACTACAGCGGCTTCAACTTCAGCGACAGCAGAATTATCCTTGATAACGATTCAAGAATTTATTATCTTGAAAAAATAAATGACTGAGGTTAATTTTCAATGAATACAATTGACAAAGAAATAATAGAGGTGTGTCGTCATTTCGGGATCGATGGTGAGTTCCACTCGGCTAAAACCTTTACTGACGGACATATCAATTTTACTTATCTTGCAAAGTTTGTGCATAAGGGCAGATTCAGAAAATACCTTGTTCAGGGTATAAACACCCATGTTTTCAAGAATCCTTCCCACCTGATGCAGAATATTGTTTCCGTAACCGATTATCTCAAAGAAGAAATAATCAAAGATGCAGGAGAACCGGGAAGAGAAACACTCTCCTTCCTTAAAGCTGATAACGGTAAATACTATCTTTATCATCTTGGTAAGTGCTGGAGAATCTATAACTTTATAGATAATTCCTACACCGTAAACAGCATAGAAAACAATGTTGTTTTCGAAAGAGCGGGTAAAAGCTTCGGGCTTTTCCTCAACCGTCTGAGCGGTTATCCGATGGATGAGCTTCACGAGATAATACCTGATTTTCATAATACTCCAAAGCGAGTGGAGGCTCTTGAAGAAGCGTTAAAGCAAGACAGAGCAGGAAGAGCAAGTCTTGTAGCCGATGAAATAGCCTTTGCCTTAAGCCGCAAGGAAGACGCAGGTGTTGCAATCGGACTTTACGAAAGCGGTCAGATACCTCTCAGAGTAACTCATAACGATACCAAGCTTAACAATATACTTTTCGATGAAAAGACAAATGAAAGTATATGTGTTATAGACCTTGATACCATTATGCCCGGATTCTCTCTTTACGATTTCGGCGATGCTATCAGATTCGGCGCAAACACAACAAGAGAAGACGATGATGAGCTTGATAATGTAAAGCTTTCACTTGAACTTTTTGAAAGCTATACAAGAGGATTTCTCAGTGCATGTGCGGGAAGTCTTACAAGGGCTGAGGTTGAGCATCTTGCTTTCTCGGCAAAGCTTATGACATACGAGTGCGGTATACGCTTCCTTACCGACTATCTTGACGGTGACGTATATTTCAAAACCGCATATCACGAGCATAATCTTGTAAGAGCAAGAAATCAGTTCCGTCTTGTGAGTGAAATTGAGAAAAATCTTGATGCGATGAACGAAATTGTAAAAAGGATTTACAACGAAAGCGTCGGATAATCAATAAAAGGAACTATTACGCCCTTTGCTGCATAGAATATACCGAGAAATTCCGAGGTGATTTTATGATGCAAAGGGTGGATTTTTTTAAGAAACGTATGGACGATACGATTTTCATTTTGCACATCTATGAAATGCACAGTAAAAAAATGCCAACGGATAACCTTATGGTTGAAATGTGCAATAAATACCGTGAAAGGATATTATCTATGTCTGAGGAATATTTATCCTTTTACGGTTGTACGGAAAATATTAAAGCATTAACGGAGGGCGGAGTTTATGGCAACGGAATTTAAAATCAGACTTTCGGACAGAGCCGAAAACGGGGATATTACAGTTTTTCTTGCAGATGTTCTTGAAAAATGCAGAGGCATTGAGGGAGAGAAAATCATAAGCTTTGAAAAGGGAGAGTACCGTTTTTTCGCCGAATACTGTAAGGGGAAGATAATATACGCATCCAACACAGATTCCCACCGTTATCCGGAAAAGCTTGTTGCGGTTGATATGGATTTTCAGAAAAATCTTACTTTTGACGGTTGCGGCTCAGAGTTTTTGTTCTACGGAAAGGTCGTACCCTTCAGCGTGACCAACAGTGAGAAGGTTGCACTTAAAAATTTTTCATGGGACTTTCCGTCAGCGGGTACTCTTGAATGTGAGGTTACCTCTTCTTCTCTTTTTCACACGGATTATAGGCTTAACAAAGGTGTCGGTTATGAGGTGAACAGAAGAAGGCTTCTGTGGTACGAAAAGAGCCTTCTGAGCGGAGAAAAGTATTGGCAGAACAATGGTCAGAGTGAGAGTCACTGTGTTGTCTGCAACGACAGAGAAAGAAACAATGTAAGGAGACTTCCTCTTTCCGAAGGGCCCTTTTTTGCTGTAAGAAAAATAAGAAAAATGGGAGAAAGCCAGATACGTGTGCATTATTTCCTTCCTGTACACAAGAGCCGTCAAAAGGGTATTATTTATGAGCTGTGTCCTAACTATAACCGTGACTGTGTAGGCTCTTTTTTCTGCGACAGTAAGGATGTTTCGGTTGAAAAGGTATCCGTTCACTATATGCACGGCTTCGGATGGCTTATACAGATGTGTGAAAATGTCAGCTTTAAAGGCTGCAGCTTCACACCGAAGAATGGCTCGGACCGTTATTGCACAAGCTTTGCAGACCTTATTCACGTTTCGGGTGCTAAAGGAAAAATACACATTGAGGGCTGCAACTTCTCAAATGCCCACGATGACCCCATAAATATTCACGGTACATATACTCAGGTGGCGGAAAAGACGGGTGGGCGTACTCTCAGACTGGAGTATAAGCATAATCAGCAGAGAGGCTTCGTTCAGTACCGTCAGGGAGATAAGGTTGTGTTTTATCTAAGAAAGGATTTCACCGGTCTTGAGTCTGAGAGAGAGTTTACCGTTGAGTCTGTTGTGAATCCTCTTTGTGAGGGAAATTCCGACAGTGAAATGCTTGTAACCTTCTGCGAAAAGCTTCCCGATGAGCTTTCCCGCAAGGATGAATATGTATGTGAAAACGTTACCTATACCCCTGAGGTTTATATAGGATCATGTCACTTTTCAAAAATTCCTACAAGAGGAATACTTTGCACAACCCGCAGGAAAACGGTTATAGAGAAAAATGTTTTTGACGGTATGACTATGGCAAGCATATATATATCAAACGACTGCAACGATTGGTACGAGTCCGGCCCTGTCAGAGATATGACGATAAGAGAAAACATATTTTACATAACAGATGTTGTGACTGGAATGCATCCTGCGATTTTTATTGATCCCATAGTTTCTCAGAAAAACGAAGAAGCCGCCTGTGTTCACCGAAAAATAGTAATAGAAAACAACGAAATATATCTGAAGGCTGAGCAGAAGGCAGTTGTTGCAAAATACTGTGACGGGCTTGTGGTACGTAATAACATTATTTACGGCACTAAAGGAGAGACTCCCTTTGTTTTTGAGGGCTGTGAAGGTGTTGTTCAGGAGGGAAATACGGAAGAAAAATAAAAAAACTATAAAAATTACATAAAATTTTTAGAAAACTATTTATTTTTATGTTTAAATGTGCTATACTGTAAACATAAAGAAGGTACCTTTTTGAAAATTCTTCCGAAAGGAAGTTTAATATAGAAAGGAGCTGACGATATGAAAATTACAGTTATCGGCAGAAAATGCACACCCAGAGATTCATTCAAGGAAAGAGCAGAAAAGCGCCTCAAAAAGGTTGAGAAGTTCTTTGGTGACGAAGCGGAAGCAAAAATAACCGCAACGGTTGAAAAGAATGAGCAGATTGTTGAGGTTACAATCTTCCATGAGGGAATTTTCTTCCGTTCTCAGGAAAGAGCTCAGAATATGAACGATGCTCTTGACCGTTGTGCAGATTCTATCGTGCGTCAGATTCGCAAAAACAAGACAAAGGTAGAGAAGAGACTTCGTTCCGGTGCCTTTGAACCCTTTGAAGCAATTGACAGCTTCGAGCCTGAGGAAAGCTATGATGTTGTGCGCTCGAAGGAAATTGCGCTTAAACCCCAGAGTGTTGATGAAGCGATTCTGCAGATGAATCTTCTTGATCACCGCTTTTATGTGTTCTTAAACAGTGCAAACGATAAAATTTGTGTTGTTTATGCAAGAAATGAGGGCGGCTACGGACTTATTATTCCTGAAGTTGATTGATTTATCTGATATAATATGATATAATTCATCCGTCGGTGTAAAAAGCCGACGGATTTTCTGTTTTTAGAAAGTGGGTCAGTTATGCATATAAAATTTGTAATTCCCTGTCTTCTTGGTCTTGAAAAGCTCATAGCCGATGAAATGAAGGAGCTGGGGGCGGAAAACGTTATTTCCGAAAACGGCAGAGTACTCTTTGAGGGTGACGAAAACATTCTCGCAAGAGCGAACATCTGTTCAAGATATGCTGAAAGAATACAGATTCTTGTCGGTACCTTTGATGCGCTTTCCTTCGAGGAACTTTTCCAGGGTACCAAAGCACTTCCCTGGGAGCAGTGGATAGGCGCTTACGATGCCTTCCCCGTCAAGGGATATTCTCTTAACAGTGTACTTTTCAGTGTCAGTGACTGTCAGTCTATTATCAAAAAGGCGGTTGTTGAGCGCCTCAAAATGAAGTACGGTATATCATGGTTTGAGGAAAGCGGTCCCGTACATCAGATTCAGTTTTCAATCATGAAGAATAAGGTAAGCCTTCTTCTTGATACCTCGGGTTACGGACTTCACAAGAGGGGATACCGTATTGAATCCAACGGTGCACCTATGAAGGAGACTCTTGCCGCTTCGCTTTGCAACCTTGCAAGATTAAGACCCTACCACACACTGTACGATCCTATGTGCGGCTCGGGTACCATTCTTATTGAAGGAGCAATGATGGTGAATAATATCGCTCCCGGTGTGAACAGAAACTTCACTGCCGAAAGATGGGAGCAGCTTGACGAAAAAATATGGACCGAGGAAAGAGAAAGGGCACGTTCGCTTGCTCTTGCTGACAGTCAGTTTGTTGCGTACGGCTCGGATATCGATGAAAGAAGTCTTGAGATAGCTCTTGCCAATGCAAGAAGAGCAGGCGTAGATAAATACATCACCTTTGAAAAGCGCGACATAAAGGATTTCGAAAAGAAAACCGAAAAAGGTACCGTTATCTGTAATCCTCCCTACGGTGAAAGACTGCTCGACCTTAAGCAGGCAGAGGAGCTTTACAGAATTATGGGTGAACGTTTCATTCCCGAGAGAGGTTGGGCATACAATATTATAAGTCCCGGTGAGGATTTTGAAATTTTCTTCGGCAGAAAAGCTGATAAGCGCAGAAAGCTTTACAACGGAATGATCAAGTGTCAGCTTTATATGTATTTTAAATAATCTGAAGATTCCGTAAAAAAACATACAAAAAAGTACATATTATTTACAAAAAATTATTTTTCTGTATTAACTTGTTGACTTTTGTTTGTTTAAGGTGGTATAATCACCCTGTTATGGAGAGCTTCTTAATACTCTCTTGCAGTTATTAAGAAAAGGAGGAAAGACGATATGGCTTTTTTTGATGATATATCCAAAAAAATCAACGATGCTACCTCAAGTGCAGCTCAGAAAAGCAGAGACAACAGTGAAGTCACAAGGCTCAAAGCGGCGGTCAGTGAGGAAGAGGCAAAAATAAACAATGCCTATATCCAGATCGGTAAGATATATTGCACAAACCATACTGACGATGTTGAAGAATGCTTCGCGGCGTTTGTTGATGCTATAAAGGAATCAGAGAAAAAAATCGCAGCTATGAATGCACATATCCGTGAGATCAGAGGCATAGTTGTATGCACTAAATGCGGAAACGAACTTCCCAACAATGTTGCGTTCTGTAGCTTTTGTGGCACTCCCGCTCCCGCGCCGAAGGTTGATCCCAACGTTCTTATTTGTCCGGGATGCAGAGCGACTGTACAAAAAGGTATGCGTTTCTGTACAAGCTGTGGCTTCCGTATGATGGAAGAACAGACTGCACCGCCTGTGCCGCCCGTTCAGCAGCCTGTTTACGAACCTGCACCAACACCGTCACCGGTTGTTCAGCAGCCTGCTTATATGCCTGTAAGCGAGCCTGTTGTTGCGGATATTGATATTGCGGATGCATCAAAGTTTGTAATGGAGCAGGAAAATGTCAGGATTCCCGACAGTGTTAATGATACGTATTCTCATACATATCAGCAGCCTGCAGGTAAAACCTGTTCAAACTGCGGAAAAACCCTCGCTGAGGGTATGGTATTCTGTACCGAATGCGGAGGAAGAGTTTAAGCTCTTTCCCGTAAAAAAAATAAAAAATTTAATTTTCGGAGGTAAAAATCATGTCAAAGTTTTGTGGAAATTGCGGATTCACTATGGATGACGCAGCAGTAGTATGCGGTAATTGCGGTGCACCTCTTGCACCTGTAGCAGCTCCCGCTCAGAAAAAGGCAGCCAAGTTCGATGTAAGCGCTATTACAGGCTCACTCAAGGGTATTGTTGATGGCGTTAAGAAGGGCGACAAGAGCGCACTCCTCAAGTGCGGTATCGCTGGCGGCGTGCTTGTAGTTGTTATCGTTCTTATCATTGCTCTTTGCTCAGCTCCCGGCGAAGAAAAGGTTGCTAAGAAGTTCATCAAGGCATTCGATAAGGAAAATCCCGAAGCAATCGTAAAGCTTCTTCCTAAGTTCAGCTTCGGCGATGTTGAAGAAGGCGACGACGAAATGGACGAAGGCGATTGGGCAGATGAATATGAGGATTCTATTGAATACTTTAACGAGGGAATGGATAGAGAATACGGCTTCGATGAATATTCAATCAAGTATGAGCTCTTATATACACAGGATTACGGTAAGGACTATCTCAAGGATATAGAGGAAGAATACGAAGAATTTGAGGAGTTTGAAGATAAGAAGCTCAAGGGTGCTACTGACCTTGTTTATAGAGTTGTATTTAAGGGTAAGGGCGAAAAGGTTGTAGGTTTCCTTAGAGTTACCGCTGTTAAGTACGGTTCAAAGTGGTACTTAAATAGCTATTCATTCTCAAGATCATCTGTTGAGAACGATGAAAAGCCCGACTATAGCTACGACTATTAATTCTGTAATATAAAACAACTATCTCTGTTCAGGGCATTTTATGCCCTGAACAGATTTGTTAAAGGAGAAAATATTATGTCTAAATTCTGTTCAAAATGCGGAAGTATGTGTATGGATGAAGCGAGAGTCTGCGGAAATTGCGGTAATATTCTTGAAGGACCTCAGCAGAGTAATTTTTCTCAGCCTCATTATCAGCAAAATAATTTTTCTCAGCCCGGCTATTCTCAGAATATATCTATGCCCGGATTTACTCCGGCTCCTGCTCCTCAAAAAAGTAAAAAAGGTCTTATCATAGGCATTGTTGTTGCGATTATTGCGGTAATTATTGCTGCGGTTGTAGCTGTTTTTGTCTTTGGCTCTGATGGGGGAGCATCAAAGAAGAACAAAGACGAAGAGAAAGAGTTAACGGGCTCAGAAGCAGCTCTCGATACCTTCCTTAAAGCTTATGATGAGGAGGATAGAGACACAATGCTTAAAATTATGCCTGACTTTATGTATGAAGTATTCAATGAGGGCGGCAGAGACCTGGATGATGCCATAGATGATGATATAGAAAACTTTTACGGAAACCTCGAAGATAAAGGTCTTTACGGAAATCTGAAGCTCAGCTATAAGATCACAGGAGAGGAAGAGATGAGCGGAAGTGAGCTTAATGGCTTTATAGATGCGTTTGAGTATTACAGTGATAGCTTTGATGATGATAAGCTGACAGACTCGGTTAAATATGATGTAACTGTTACGGTTAAGTGCGGTGACGAAAAAGAAGTTGTTTATCTCATGTTAAACCTTATAAAATATGACGGTGAGTGGAGCTATTGCGGCAATGAGTGGGATTTTGATGAAGATTATGAATACTATCCCGAAACAACTGCGGCATCATACTGGGGTACCACATCCTATTATGACTATTGGGATGATTACGACTACACAACATCCTATTACGACTACTACGATTACTATTATTAAGTAAAGGAGAACAAAAGATGATTTGTAGAAAATGCGGACATTTAATAAATGACGATTCAAGCTTCTGTCTTTACTGCGGCGAAAGAGTAATCAACGAGAGGGCAACTGCTTTCGGTGAGAATACAGAGGATTCTTTTGGTTATGATATGCCTTACTATGAGCCCGAGTATCATGAGTCTCCTGCGGTTATCAAGGTAACACCGGTAAATAACTCTTACGATGCTCCTGTTAACTATAATCCGCCTCAGCAGCCTTATCAGAATGCTTATAACCCTATACCGCCGGTTCAGCAGGTTTACATGCCTGTAAACAATGTTATTCCCCCTGAATATACACCTCTTTCAGCGTGGGCGTATTACGGATATAAGCTTCTGTTTATGATTCCTATTGTAGGGTTTATCTGCCTTATTGTTTTCTCCTGCAGTTCCGATAATATCAACAGGAGAAATTTTGCACGCTCATATTGGTGTGATCTTGTAATAGGATTGGTTTTATTTGTTGTTGTTTTGATTGTTACAAGCATAATAGGTGTATCACTCTTTACGATGCTGGAATATTAAATGCCTTGTGCAGTACTCCTCGCGGGTGCTGCATTTTTCTTTTTCGTCTTTTTTCGCATACTTTTTTTGTCTTACTTATTGATATTTTATGAATGGTATGTTATCATATTATGTACTATGCGAAGAAAGGAGTTTTGACGGTGGGTATTGAGATTTTACCTGAGATTTGGCCCGACTGGAAGGTTGAGGGACAGATAGGCGAGGGTGCCTTCGGCAAGGTGTACAGGGCTGTCAGAAATGAAAGTGATTTTACAACATATGCTGCCATAAAGGTTATAACCGTACCTAAAAGTGAAT
The DNA here is from genome assembly GCA_045638245.1 of Acutalibacteraceae bacterium. GTDB lineage: Bacteria > Bacillota > Clostridia > Oscillospirales > Acutalibacteraceae > UBA6857. The sequence continues at coordinate 20,605 of JAZUAZ010000020.1, forward strand.
CCGAAATAGAGTCTCTTCAGGCTGACGGAATGAGCATCGTCGGAGCTAAATCTTATCTTCAGGGCATAGTCAGCGACTTTATAAATGAAATCCGCCTTATGGAGTCTATGAAGGGTACATCGAATATTGTATCCGTAGAGGACTATAAGGTTGTTGAAAAGAAGGATAGCATCGGTTGGGATATTTTCATAAGAATGGAGCTTCTTACACCGCTTGTGAAAAGTCTTGCTCAGAATAAATTTACAGAAAAAGATGTAATAAAGCTTGGCATTGATATTTGTTCGGCACTTGAGCTTTGTGCACATTCCAATGTAGTACACAGAGACATCAAGCCTGAAAATATTTTTGTTTCGTCACACGGCAACTATAAGATAGGTGACTTCGGAATTGCAAGACAGCTTGAAAAAACAAGCACTGCACTTTCCTCAAAGGGTACCTTTAATTATATAGCACCGGAGGTTGCGAAGGGTCTTAAATATGATGCCAGGGTTGATATATATTCTTTGGGTATAGTGCTTTACAAGCTTCTGAATAATAACCGACTTCCTTTTATAGACCCTCATAAAGAGCAGCTCAGCTATGAGGATAAGAAGCTCGCCGTTGACAGACGTCTTTCAGGTGAGAGCTTACCTGCACCTGTAAATGCAAGCGAGAAAATGGCCAGAGTAATAGATATGGCATGCAGATATAATCCCGAGGAGCGTTTTTCCGGTCCTACCGCTATGAAAAATGCCCTTACGAGACTTCTTAATCAGAGCACACCAAATCAGTTTACGTCTAGCGTATCTGCGACGAGAGAGACTCAGATGGTACGTCCGACTCAACCCGCTCAGGTCAAGAAAGCGGTAACGAAGCCTACTGCTGCCTATAATCCTGCAAAAGCTCAGGTGCAGAACGGTAATACCGTAAAACAACCTGTAATTCCGCCGTCAGCGATGCATAATCAGCAGAATTCCGTTAATTCACAGAGAAACAACTCTGTGGTACAGAACTACTCTCATAGTGTACGAAGTCACGGACAGCCTGTTAGTCAGCTTCCCTTGAATACCTCACAAAGCAATAGTGGTTTTAACCCGATGGTTAATATTAACGGTAAAAAAACCGGAGGAGACGGTTCCGGAAGGGGACTTACAATAGCTATAATTCTTATTGCTGTTATTGCAATTATCGTAATAGTTGTAGCCTGCACAGCTCTTGCCGGTGACAGCGGAGAAGCTTCTGTTGACGCGACCAAAGGAATAACTACAACGAGTGAGGTAACAACTGAAGCCACAACTCAGGCTCCTGTTACACAAAACAGCTCAGCTGTAGTCGAGCCTGACTTCTATTATACAGTTCCTCTGTACTGTTACGTCGATGTTGATGATCAGCACGACGGAGATCCGCTTCGTATGAGAACGGGACCCGGCAAGGACGGTACAGAAAAAATTATGGAAATTCCCGACGGAAATTCACTGTACGTTTACGGCGGCCTTTCAGACAATGCTGAGTGGGTTTACGTGGAATTTGAAGGAAATTACGGCTGGGTACTGTCAAAATATCTTCACTGATGGGCGTATTTAACGCTAAGGGCATTATAAGGCAATTTGAACCGACTGCACAACAATGCATTAAAAACCACCGATATGCGTCAGCATTATCGGTGGTTTCGTTTATTTATTGATTAGTTTTTCAAGAGTCTTACGGATGATGGCTACCGCTTCTTCCGGTGAGTTTGCTGCCGCAGTGGCTTTTTCCATAGGGCATAAGTCGGTATCTGTTCGGTTACGTATAACAGGTACACGACTTTCACAAAAGAAGTCTATACCGTATTGTTTAAGTACCTCACAGGCTCCGTCACTTGCAGTAAGGGCATAAAGCTTCCTGATTCCGAGAAGTACATATATAAATGCGGCGGCTCTGCCTACAACTTTGTCGGCGGCATAGAAGCCTGGAAGAGAGCCGTGCTTGTCCAGAATCTTCAGCAGGGGAGAAACTCCGCGCTGAGTGCTTGTAATAAGCTCAGTACCGTTCAAAAAAGCAACAGTGCAGCCTTCATCTTTTACAAGTGAAGCACATCTGAGAAGGTTGGTGTCCATATTATAACCTCATTGAAAAATCGTTCATCATATCGGAAATCTTGATTTTCTGAGGACAGACTGCTTCGCATTTTTTGCAACCGATACAATCCGCAGGAGCTCTTCCTTCTTCAAAATCGGATGCGGAGATGCAAGACGCATTATCTTCGAAACAATGCTTGTTATAAAGCTCTATTATGTGAGGTATATCAATTTGTTTGGGACAGTAGGTGGTGCAGTATCTACAGGCGGTGCAGGGGAGAGAGCCCTTTTCCTGCATATTGTCTGCAATTTTCATAAGGGTATGCCATTCGGTTTTGTTGAGCGGTTTTTCACAACTGAAAATATCTATGTTTTCGCTGAGCTGATCAAAATCAGACATACCTGAAAGAGTAACTTTAACCTCGCTTACAGACTGTATAAAACGGAATGCCCATGAAACGTCACTTTCGTCGGGTCTGAGGGCTGAAAGCTGAGAGGAATACTTGCTGTTTAGCTTTGCAAGCTTGCCGCCGCGTACGGGCTCCATTACCCATATGGGTAAATTGTATTTTTTAAGAGCTTCAAGCTGGCCCTTGGCATCCTGAGCGGACCAGTCAAGATAATTGAGCTGAACCTGACAAAACTCCATTTCATTACCGTAACGCTCAAGGAAGCGATTGAGGTCGGAAAGATTCGCATGAGTTGAGAAGCCGAGATGCTTAATTCTTCCGTTTTCTCTTTCTTTAATGAGATATTCAATATCGCCGTACTTTTTATCATCATCAAGGTAGGCGTCTATATTTGAGTCACAAAGGCTGTGAACAAGATAAAAATCGAAGTATTCAACCTGACAGCGTTCGAGCTGCTTGGCGAATATTTCTTCTGCCTTGCCCATGTTTTTCAGGTCATATCCCGGAAATTTTGTTGCAAGATAAAAGGAGTCACGGGGATAATTTTTAAGAATTTTACCCATTACGGGTTCAGATTTTCCTGAGTGATAGCCCCATGCTGTATCAAAGTAGTTAATACCTTTTTCAAAAGCGTACTGTACCATTTCAGCAGTACGTTTTTCGTTGATTTTAGCATCGATTCCGAGCACTGTCGGAAGTCGCATACAACCGAGTCCGAGAGCGGAGAGTTTTTTACCTTTAAAGTCTTTATAAATCATATTTTCACCTCATAAGTTGTCTGTTTATTCTTATCAGGCAATATTATACACTGAAAAAAACAATAAATCAATATACAATGAAAATAACCTTTGCACAGCGGGGGAGAGATACAGAAGGGAGAAGTTGAATTAACAGGTCGGATATTATTTTAACAATTTGTTTAAATTTAATTGGGAGAAAATGTAGAATGACCTTTTACTATAATGTAAAGAAATATAAACAGCTTAAGAACTTTTGCAGTGATTTGTCTTATGCCGTTTCGGCCGGACGGCAAAGAAAATTTATAATAAAAAAGCAAAGGAGGTAAAATTATGGATTTACAGGTACTTGTTGAGTTCATTTTTGAACTTGTAAAGAGAATCATCAATGCATTAAACATTGACGGCTTCCAGATTCCCGACGATGTAACACTTCCCGAAAATCTTTTCCC
>JAZUAZ010000021.1:0-1932 GCA_045638245.1 Acutalibacteraceae bacterium
TCGCTTCTGTTTGCAGTTGCACGCATTACGGTTCTGATAGCCTTTGCAATTCTGCCCTGCTTACCAATAACTCTACCCATATCATCCTGAGCAACATGAAGGTGGTAAACTACTACACCCTCTTCGTTAATGTCGTCAACGTCAACAGTTACCTTTTCGGGTTCATCAACCAAACCGCTGGCAATTGATATAAGTAAATCTTTCAAAGTGCGTACCTCCGAAATTACTTAAGGATGTCGCTCTTTTTAAGAAGTACCTTAACTGTATCTGTGGGCTGAGCGCCGTTAGCAATCCACTTCTGAGCCTTCTCAGCGTCGATCTTGATTTCTGCGGGATTTGTCATGGGGTTGTAGTAGCCGATTTCTTCGATGAAACGACCGTCACGGGGATATCTTGAATCTGCTACAACTACACGATAGAAAGGTGCCTTCTTTGCGCCCATACGGCGAAGTCTGATTTTTACTGCCATTTTAATGACCTCCAATAAATTATTTTTCTTTTTTTATTTAAACACGCTGTGTTGTTTACGTGTCTTTAACTTACATTCCGAAGCCGTTCATACCACCGAAACCGCCCATACTGCCGGGCATATTTCTCATACGCTTCATCATCTTCTTTGAGGATTTTCCGCTGAACTGCTTGAACATCTTCTGCATCTGTCTGTACTGACTGAGAAGCTTGTTTACATCCTCAACCTGCATACCCGCACCTGCTGCGATACGGCGTTTTCTTGAGGGGTTGATGATGTCGGGCTTTGCTCTTTCCTGAGGTGTCATGGAAAGGATAAGCGCCTGAATTCTGTCAAACTGTCTTTCGTCTATATCCACATCGTCGATTTTTCTTCCCACACCGGGAAGCATTTTAAGCATATCCTTAATCGAGCCCATTTTACGTACCTGACTGAGCTGGTCGTAAAGGTCGTTAAGGTCAAACTTATTCTTTCTGAGCTTCTGCTCTAATTCTCTTGCCTTCTTTTCGTCAAGCTCCATTTCAGCCTTTTCGATAAGAGAAAGCATATCGCCCATACCGAGAATTCTAGAAGCCATACGGTCGGGATGGAACACGTCAAGGTCTCCGAGCTTTTCACCCGTACCGACAAACTTGATAGGCTTACCCGTAACTGCTCTTGCGGAGAGTGCCGCACCGCCTCGGGTGTCACCGTCCATCTTTGTAAGAAGAAGACCGTCTATACCCAGTGCCTCGTTGAAGGAGGTTGCAACGTTAACTGCATCCTGACCTGTCATTGAGTCAACTACGAGCATAATTTCGTGGGGATGAACCTCACTCTTGATGTTTTTGAGCTCTGTCATAAGCTCCTCGTCAACGTGAAGTCGGCCTGCGGTGTCAAGGAAAACGTAGTCGTTACCGTGATCCTTAGCGTAAGCAGCCGCCTGCTTTGCAATATCGACGGGATTTATCTGTCCCAGCTCGAAAACGGGTACGCCTGCCTTTTCACCTACAACCTGAAGCTGCTTGATAGCAGCGGGTCTGTAAACGTCACAACCTACGAGAAGAGGTCTGTGTCCCTGATTTTTGAGCATAAGCGCAAGCTTTGCACTGTGGGTGGTTTTACCTGAACCCTGAAGTCCGCACATCATAACAATCGTGGGCGGATGGTTTGCAGTGTTAAGTCTTGACTTTGTGCCGCCCATAAGAGCTGTAAGCTCCTCATTGACGATTTTGATAACCATCTGTGAGGGAGTAAGACTTTCCATAACCTTTGAGCCGATTGCTCTTTCGGTTACTGTTGCGGTAAAGTCCTTTGCAACCTTATAGTTTACGTCAGCCTCGAGAAGAGCCATTCTTACCTCACGCATAGCCTCCTTAACGTCGGACTCGGTGAGTGCACCCTTACTTCTGAGCTTTTTAAAGGCGGCTTCAAGTCTATCTGAAAGACCTTCAAATGCCACTTGAATCAATCCTTTTCAGTTT
>JAZUAZ010000022.1:0-3880 GCA_045638245.1 Acutalibacteraceae bacterium
GTGTCAATATATATGCAAATTACAGTAAAATATAATAATACTGTTCTTTTACAATTATAATAGCACTCCGCAATTGCGACAGTCGGTCAAATCTTATTTCAACCGCCCAGGAAGCCTTTCGCCTGACTCCTTCGGCGACCATCCCTTTCTTAAAGGGCAGGACCTGCGTCGTCCCTCAGCCCTGAATTACTGATGATGTATCGCGCCTCTATCATAAATGAAATATTCGGTTTTATCCTATACATAATAGGTATAGAGATTTTAGCACTTTTATGTGCGAATGTCAATAGGTTAACAGTAAAAAAAAGCGGTATACATTTAAAAATCAGATTGTTGCAATATTTGGGATTATATGATACAATTCAGTTGAATTTTTCAGCGAAAAGGTGATATTTTTGGTTTTCGTTTTAATTGCATTTAATATAATATTAAGTTTGTTTGCTTTTTTTGAAAGTCTTCACATTTTTTTTGATGTTAAAATTGTGAAGCCCGTATCAGATTTTATATTTAAGCGTTTGTTCAGAGGTAAAATTAAAACAAATTTCCTTATAATTATTGCAGTAATTATGATTGTTGCGATTTCAATGTCGATAACAGAGAATTTATGGAAAGACAAATACTGGGTTTCTGTAAATTCAACAGTAGTCAACTCACAGCCGAAACAGGTTAAAGTTAAAACTTATGATGAAAATAATGAAATTGAGTATGAAACTAAAACAGAATACGTAATCAAATATGAGTTTGATTATGAGGCTGAAACATATCAGGTTTCACATAGATCAAGTAGCGATATAGATGTCGGCAAAACTGAAGTTATACAAATCAATCCGAAAGATCCGTCCGATAAATCTGTTGCTGTAAGTTCAATTCCTTTGTTTTTTCTGGTTGCATCAGGATTAGTGTTTGCGCTTAAAGTAGTTGTAATGTTTTTTAAATCTTTTATCAGTGATTTCATTCCGCTGCCACTGTTAAAAGGCCGTTGCAGAAAGAAGAAGTCCGTGACGGATGAGACAGACAGGCGCGCATTGGAAAAAGCAAGAGAAGCGGAGCAGATTCGTAAAGATTTTGATTGAGAAGAAATTTATTACGATAGATTATAATTGTTTTTTTTTGCCGCTGGAACGTTTTGGTCCGGCGGCAAAAAATTATTTTAAGGTATGTTTTCGTATATTGTTACAAGTAAAGTATATCAAATTGAACAAAAAAATTCGTCATAACGTAAAATCGCAGACGCACAGTTTTTTTATTAGGAAAATCTGTGGATTTTTTTTTGATGTTGTGTTATTATGCAATAGTATGGATTATTATGAGTTACTATATAAAAAACAGCTCGTAACTTACAAAACTTATACGGAAAAACCGTTAAAGGAGGATAAAAGTCAATGCTTAAGAAAATCAGCACAATCCCGTTCAAAGACACCGCTGAACAGGCAGCAAAGCTTGATGCAGTTATTGCAGAATGCACACCTGACGTGAGTAAGCTTATGCACGTTATGCAGGAAGCTCAGGCTATCTACGGCTACCTTCCCTTTGAAGTTCAGCAGAAAATTGCCGACGGAATGAAGGTACCCCTTGAAAAGGTATACGGCGTGGCAACCTTCTACGCTCAGTTTGCTCTTTCACCCAAGGGTAAGTACGCTATCTCCGTTTGTCTCGGTACCGCATGCTACGTTAAGGGTGCTCAGGAGCTTCTCGACGAGCTTTCAGCTCAGCTCGGTATCGGTGCAGAGGAATGTACCGCTGACGGTAAGTTCTCACTTACTGCATGCCGTTGTATCGGTGCTTGCGGTCTTGCACCCGTTATAACTGTCAACGATGACGTTTACGGCAAAATCACTGCAGCAGATATCGCAGGCATTCTTGCTAAATATCAGGACTGATGAGAGAGCTTTCACTCAACGTGCTTGACATAGCCCAGAATTCAATCTCGGCAAAGGCCTCTTTAATAGAAATTGAGGTAAGTCAGAGCACGGCGGATAATGAGCTTCTTATCGGTATTTATGACAACGGAAAGGGAATGACCGAAGAACAGGTAAGGTCTGTTATCGACCCGTTCTTCACCACCCGTACCACAAGAAAGGTAGGTCTGGGAATTCCTCTTTTCAAGATGGCGGCTGAAATGACAGGTGGCTCACTTGAAATCGAAAGCGAGGTCGGGGTAGGCACAAAGGTACGTGCCACCTTTAAAACCGACCACGTGGATTTCACTCCTTTGGGCGACCTTACCTCGACCGTTGTAATTCTTATCACGATGAATCTTCATACGGACTTCCTTTACAGAAGAAGTCTTGACTCAAAGGAATTCACCGTGGACACAAGACAGCTTAAGGGTATTCTCGGTGACGTACCGCTGAATGAACCGAGCATAGTAAGCTGGCTGACGGATTATATCAAAGAAAACACGAAACAACTCACGGAGGTGTAAATACAAATGAAATCACTTGAAGAACTTATGGCTCTCAGAGATGCTGCAAAGCTCAATATGACAACACGTGACGGCTCAACAGAGGCTACAAGAATAGTTGTAGGTATGGCTACCTGCGGTATAGCAGCAGGCGCAAGACCCGTTATGAATAAGTTTGTTGAAGAAATCACAAAGCGTAACATTCAGCATGTTACCGTTGCTCAGACAGGCTGCATCGGTATGTGTCAGTACGAGCCCATTGCAGAAGTAATGGTTCCCGGTAAGGAAAAGGTTACATACGTTCAGCTTACCGAGGAAAAGGTTGCTAAGATCATCGTTGACCACATCGTTAACGGTAATCCTGTTGCCGAATACACAATCGGCGCTATCAAAGAATAAGGAGGAAACAAAATGTATCGTTCACACGTGCTTGTTTGCGGCGGTACCGGCTGTACCTCCTCAAACTCACAGAAAATTATCGAAACAATGGAAGCTGAGCTCAAGGCTAAAGGTCTTGAAAACGAGGTTCAGGTAATCCGTACAGGCTGCTTCGGTCTTTGTGCACTCGGCCCCATTATGATTGTATATCCCGAAGGCTGCTTCTATTCAGAGGTTAAGGTTGAGGACGTTCCCGAAATCGTTGAGGAGCATCTTCTCAAGGGACGTATGGTTAAGCGTCTTCTTTACACCGAAACAGTTACTCCCACAGAAATCAAGGGTCTTAACGACACCAATTTCTATAAGACTCAGAACAGAGTTGCTCTTAAGAACTGCGGTGTTATCAATCCCGAGGATATCAACGAATATATCGCATACGACGGCTATCAGGCTCTTGCTAAGTGTCTTACCGAGCTTACTCCCGAGCAGGTAATCCAGATTGTCAAGGATTCAGGTCTTCGCGGTCGTGGCGGCGGCGGCTTCCCCACAGGTCTCAAGTGGAGCTTCACAGCTGCTAACAAGGCTGATCAGAAGTACGTTGTATGTAACGCCGACGAAGGTGACCCGGGTGCGTTCATGGACCGTTCAGTTCTTGAAGGTGACCCCCACTGTATCATCGAGGCTATGGCTATCTGCGGTTATGCTACAGGTGCTACAGAGGGTTATGTTTACGTTCGTGCTGAGTATCCCATCGCAGTTGCACGTCTTCAGATTGCTATCAATCAGGCTAAGGAGCTCGGTCTTCTCGGCAAGAACATCTTCGGCTCAGGCTTTGATTTCGATCTTCATATCAAGCTCGGTGCAGGCGCATTCGTTTGCGGTGAGGAAACTGCTCTTATGACATCAATCGAGGGTAACCGCGGTGAGCCCAGACCCCGTCCTCCTTATCCCGCAGTAAAGGGTCTTTTCGGCAAGCCCACAACAGAAAACAATGTTGAAACCTTCGCTAATATTCCCGCTATCATCCGTAAGGGTGCTGACTGGTTCGCTTCAATGGGTACCGAAAAGTCAAAGGGTACAAAGGTATTCGCACTCGGC
>JAZUAZ010000023.1:0-1976 GCA_045638245.1 Acutalibacteraceae bacterium
TTGCCCTGTTGTCTTCCATTTTCAGTATACCAAATTGAAACTGCAGGGGCTGCAATTGTTAATGCTTCTGTATTGTAAGTATATCCTGTTATAACTTCAGATGAACCTTCATCATAATATGCTGTTACTTCCATACCTGTCGGCTCAAAATATTCTCCCTCGGTATATATCATTTTGTCAGGGTTTTTGGTAATTTCAATACTTGTCAGATATCTTGCATACTCTCTTACTTTAATTATAATTAAACAGTTTTCAGTATGACCGTTTTCAGTATAGCTTGCTGTAACAGAATATATATTATTAGTGCCGCCTAAAGGCATATCTATATGATTATATAATACAACTTTATCGGTAACATCAGCAGTCGTTCCGTCATCATATGTTGCTGTAATAATCATACCTGTCGGGTCAAAATCATCACCAACACCATAGTAAGTTTTGTAAGGTTCTTGTGTAACTTCAACCTTGATTAATGTTTTCTCACTTCCTGCGAATACGCTCAAAGGTGCCATAGTCAGCACCATAAGCATACACATCAGAAGGCTTATTATTTTTTTGCTTGTGTTCATTATGTTTTCCTCCTTTAAGAAATAAATATAATCTTACACATAAATTATACAAAATTCATTACACCAAAGTCACCCTACAAATGTAGGGGTAGGATATAAAAAAACCACCGTTAAAATTGGTGGTTTTTTACAAGGATAATATTCAGTTTTTTCTGTCAAGGATAACTATTCCGCTTTCTCTCGCCTTCACCGCAAGCTCCGTACGTGAATGAAAGCCCGTCTTCTCCATAACAGCCTGTATATAATCTCTGACGGTGAACTGTGACATATGCAGTCTTTCGGCAATTTCCGCATTGGTGTCACCGCTTGTAAGCTCACGAAGCACAAGAAGCTCTTTATCAGAAAGGTCGCTGCTTTTGATAAGTCCGAACCTGACATCCGGTGTGCTTTCGGGATAAACCTTCTCCCCTGCCATTGTTCTGTCCATAAGTGAAATAATAGGCTCTTCGCTCACTTCCTTGTACCAGAAGGAATCAACGCCGATAGATTTCGCTCTTTCGAGGTACGAAAACTCAGGCATAGAGGTAACAATAATAATTTTTATATGCGGATGCTTTGCTTTGATTCTCTCTGCTGCATCAAGTCCGTTGGAATTAAGCTCAGTGCAGACATCCATAAGTATAAGGTCTATTTCCGACTTTTCGCAGTAAATATCTGCCATATCCGCATTTTTTATCGAGTGAACAAGAGTATATCTGTCGCTCATTGAAATAAAGGCTTCAAAAAGCTGTCTCGGCATAGCCTGATCTTCAACAATCATTACATTATACATCAGTAAACCTCCTTTGTGGGTATTTTAAGTCTCAGAATAAAGCGGGGAATTATAAAGGTTTCCATTATACCGCCATCCTCCTCTACTCTTTGTCTGAGCGAGGAAAGTCCTCCGCCTTCGGAAACGGCTCTTTCAGGCTGAGCACCGTCGTTGGTGTATTCTATTACAAAAAAACCGTATTCATAATAAAGAGTTACGGTGAGCTCTGTCGCTCTCGCATGGTGTACGGCATTGGTAAGGCACTCTCTTGCACCGCTCATAATAAATCGCAGAAGTCGGTTATCCTTTGGAATAGTACCGTTGACGACAAGCCTTATACCCATCAGTTTTGCCGCTTCATAAAGCTCATCGAGACTGCCTTCTCTGTGATTTTCGGTAAATCCACCGTCAAAAAGATACAACGTACCGTTCCACATATCGATAAGTTCCTCTTTCGTAACATCGACGGCTCCGTTTTCGATATATCTTTTGGTAACAAGAAGAGCCTTGCCCAGCCTGTCGTGAATATTAACCTTGGCGGCAAGAATCTCCCTTTCACGGGTAATATCCCATACATTTTCTCCGTATTCCTGAAGACGCCTGTTCAGTGAACGCTGTTCATTATTATACTGTCTGAGCTCAAGATGAAGAGCGTA
>JAZUAZ010000024.1:0-3195 GCA_045638245.1 Acutalibacteraceae bacterium
CCCGTCTACCGTGACGCTATGGCTGATTATGAAGAGATAGAGCAGAGAGTTGACAGAATTATCGGTACGGGTAAAAACTATTTCAACTCACTTAACTTCCCGCGTACACATCTTACCTTTGTACCTGATGAAGACGGTGACAGTATCCGTTACGGCAAAAAGGGTAACTGGATCATTCCTGCACTTGACGCACTTACCTCAGGTGAAATTGCAAAGGAGGACTACAAAGAAGAGTGGATTACTCTCGGTGAAAGAATCATAACTCCCTTCTATGAAATCCTTTTCAATCCTGACGGAAGTATAAAGAGCCTTTATGACAGAGAGCTCGACCGTGAATGGGTAAAGGGTGAATTCAACAAGCTTAAGCTTTATAAGGATAATCCGGGTGTTTACGACGCGTGGGATATTCTTCCCAACTATACCGACCGTGAGGTTGAAGTAAAGGTTGTTGCACCTTTAGAGGTGATTGAGAAAAATTCAGAGGTTGTGTCCTTCGCTTGTACTCTTGCAACGGAAAAAAGCACATGGAAGAGAATTATCAGAGTTTTCCGTCAGTCACGTGGCATCGAAACTGAAAATATCGTTGACTGGAATGAAAAGCACGTACTTGCCAAAGCTCAGTTTGACTGTAATGTACTTACAAGAAAAGCCGTTTGCGATACAAGTGCAGGCTTTGCCGAAAGAGAAACTCACAGAAATACCACATGGCAGCAGTCACGCTTTGAGGTCTGTCATCATAAATGGGTTGATATGGCAGAAACCGACGGCGGTATTGCCCTTATAAACGATTCAAAGTACGGTGTGGGACTTCTCGGAAACTCAATGAGTCTGAGCCTTCTTCGTGCAACGGTACGCCCTGACGTTACAAGCGACCTTGGTCATCACGAATTCAGCTATATGATTTATCCCCACGGTGATGACTTTGTGAAAGCTGAAATAAACAACATCGCTTTTGAGTACAATATTCCTCTGTGTAAGGCTGATTTGTCCTGTGAAAACGCCTTCGGTGAGCTTTATATGCAGACAATGAAAATCAGCGAAAAGGGTGATATGACGGTTATCCGTCTTTCCGAGCAGAACGGTAAACGTGGAAGAATAAAGCTCGGAAAAAAGGTGAAGCTGCTTAATTTCCTTGAGGACGTTACAGGCGAAACCGATGTAATAGAGTACAGTCCCTTTGAAATCATCACAGTAGGTATAGATTTATAAGCTTTTTTCTTACATATATTGACATTTTTCCCGCTTGATATTATACTCAAAGAAAATATTAACAAAGAGGTGTTTTTATGAATATTGCAATCATTTCCATTATCGGCGGCGCCCTTTCCTTTATTCTTGCTATGGTTCTTTTTGTTCTTTTTGCTCCCCAGAGATTCAGAGCAAAATACAACAAGTTCGGCAAGGCATTACACGACTTTTTCAATTTCAGATTCCTTATTGTTGAAAAAATCTTCCAGTTCTTCTATATGTTCTTTACAGTGTTCTCACTTGTAGGCGGCTTCCTTATGCTGTTCTGGGTTGAGGAATACACTTATTACAATGGCTATTACGATTATTATTACGATCGCTATATTGACGATTATGAAACATATACTGAGTGGCTCGGCTATTGGGGCATTATTCTTATGATTTTCGGTCCTCTTGCTATCCGTATCGTATATGAGCTTCTTATGCTCGGCCTTATTGCAATCAAGAATATTATCCAGATCAACAATAAGCTCAAGGATCCCAATGAAAAGGATAAAAAAGCAAACCCCTTCACTTCTCCCGCCCCCATACAGTTTGCTCCCATGCCCAATCCTGCTCCTGTTCAGAATCCTGTTCCCGAGCAGGAAGGTGACACCTGCTACTGTGCTTACTGCGGTAAGATCAAGAAGATTAACGAGCCTTGCGTAGACTGCGGCAAATAAAACCGCTGAAAAAGCCTGAAAAGCGATATAATAACAGGTATAATCGGTTCAGTTACAATATGCCCTATAACATCCCTCTGTTCAGATTGCAGAGGGATGTTTTACTTGTCTTCTGATGCTTTTTTTCTGAAAAAAATTTCCAAAAACTATTGACAAAAATGTAAAAAAGACATATTATATCAAATGTAAGTTAGCGAAGGCTAACTGTTCTTCAGAAGTAAGTGTTAGTTTCGGCTAACTGTAATACAATAAACTATATGCGGTGGTGTCAGGATATGAATTTAAGACAGGCAAAGGAAGGCAAGGAATATATCATTCAGAAAATAAATATAGATGATAACGAGCTGAATTCTTTTCTGTTTTCTCTCGGATGCTACAGCGGTGAAGCGATTACTGTTGTTTCAAAGCGCAGAAGCGGATGTATCGTTTCAATCAAGGACGGACGTTACAGTATTGATGTGCCTTTAGCAGAGGCTATCATCGTCTGATTTATAAAGATGATTATTTTTCGGTATGGCGGTTAGCTTGTGCTAACTTATGCCTGGTGAAGATTTTATATAAATTCTGAAAAATCAGGAGGAAAAAACCTATGAGAATTGCTCTGACAGGCAATCCGAATTCAGGTAAGACAACAATGTTCAATGCCCTGACGGGCCGTAATGAAAAGGTCGGCAACTGGGCAGGTGTTACCGTAGATAAAAAAGAGCACTCGGTAAAAAAGGTGTATACGGGGAGAAAGAAAATTACCGCCGTTGATCTTCCGGGTGCATATTCTATGTCTCCCTTTACGAATGAGGAGAGTGTTACAAGCACTTACGTTAAAAACGAAAACCCCGATGTTTTTATCAATATCGTGGATGCTGATAATCGCAGCCGCAGTCTTTTTTTCACAACTCAGCTTTTAGAGCTGGGAATACCTCTTGTTGTTGCTCTTAACAAGAGTGACATCAACGAAAAGAAAGGCACAAAAATTGACGCACAAAAGCTTTCTAAAAAACTTGCGTGTCCTGTAATTGAAACTGCTTCTATTTCTGCAAACGGCTTACAGGCAGTTGTTGAAGCTGCAATCGCACAGGCAGGAACTGCACAGCAGGCAGTTTATTCACAGGGAAACATTGACCTTACAAGCAAAGATGCAGTTGAAGCTGCTGACCGTAAACGTTTTGAATTCGTAAATAAAATTGTAAAAACTGTTGAAACCCGTAAGGTTCTCACAAAAGATAAGAACTTCGGAGATAAAATCGATGCTGTTCTTACAAATAAATGGCTTGGCATTCCGATTTTC
>JAZUAZ010000025.1:0-2045 GCA_045638245.1 Acutalibacteraceae bacterium
GAAGCACGTAAGCCCAAGACACTTGCAATGCTCAGCGAAATCGACGGTGTCGTATCCTTTGAGCAGATCAAGCGTAATCCTCACATTGTTGTTACAAACGAAGAAACCGGCGAAAGAAAGGAATACTTCCTTACCTTCGGCGCAAGAGCAAGAGTATCAGAGGGTCAGTTTGTCAAGAAGGGCGAAACCCTTACAGAAGGCTCAATTGATCCCAGAGACGTTCTTAATGTACTCGGCGTAAATGCAGTTCACGACTACCTTATCAGCCAGGTACAGCTCACATACCGTACTCAGGGTGTTGATATCAACGATAAGCACATCGAGGTTATCGCTCGTCAGATGATGAGAAAGATAAGAGTTAAGGATGCAGGTGACACAACACTTCTTCCCGACTCAGTAATCGATAAGAAAGAATTCCGCGATGCAAACGAAGCACTCAGACTCAGAATGGAAGCAACAGGTGAGGAGCTTACCTACGCTACCTACACACCTGTGCTCATGGGTATTACAAAGGCTTCACTTGCAACAGACTCCTTCCTTTCAGCAGCATCCTTCCAGGAAACAACAAGAGTTCTTACAGATGCAGCAATCAAGGGCAAGGTTGACCCGCTTCTCGGTCTTAAGGAAAACGTTATCATCGGTAAACTTCTTCCTTCAGGTACCGGCATGAAGTGCTACAACGAGGTTGAATATCTCGACAAGCAGGCACTCGAAGCAACTGTTGAAGACAACAAGATTGTCTGGAGCGTATAATTAAAATGAAAATCCGTCGCAGTAATGCGGCGGATTTTTGATGTGTAAGAAAAAGTAATACTATTCACAAATTTTCAACCTTAACGATTCAGATTATCATATATTGACTTTAGTATTTTACAATGATAAAATGAAAAGTAAACAAGGCTCTTTTGGCAAGTTTTCAAATAAATTAAAAAGGATGATGAAAATGTTTTGCAGATTTTGCGGAAAAGAAGCTCAGGACGGTCAGACCTTCTGCCCTTATTGCGGAAAAAAGGATGAAGCACCGATAAAAAATGAAGAACCTATATATACACCACCCACTCAGAAACAGTCTGTGCAGCCTGCATTTGAGCCTCAGATGAATCAGCCTGCACCTGCAGAGAAAAAGAAAAAATCAAAGTTGCCGATTATTTTAGTTGCGCTTATTCTTGTTGTGGCTATTGTTGCAGGTGTTATTTTTGTTCCGGGATTGCTGAAGGATAAAGATGAAAAAGAAATGGTAACTGTTTGGGTTATAAGTGAATTTACTTTGGATTGGACAGATGACGGCTCTTATAAAATGGAGTTTGAGTATAATGAAGAAGGCCTTATGTCTGAAGCAACCAGACATGTCTACAGCGACACAGTAACAAAGAATAGCATTAAATATATTTATGACAAAAATCATAATATGATTAAAATGCAACGGGATGATAATGTTATTGGTAAACATACTTACGATGACAGAGGCAACAAAACCCATTCAGTTTATTTTGATGCAAACGGGGAAACGGAAGCCGAGAATTATTACACTTACGATGAGAATAACAGACTGATAAGCTTGAATCGTAATACAGTTTATGAGTATGATGAAAAGGGAAATCTGATTCACGAAATAAAACTTTACAATGGAGAAGAGAGCAGTAGAACAACTAACAAATATGATGCAAAAAACAACAGAACAGAATCGGAAGATGAATTCGGAAAAAGTGTTTATAAATATGATAAAAACAACCGACTTTCAGAGATAATCAGATACAATACTGACGGAACAGAAGAGGGAGTATGTATTTTCAAATACGATGGACACGGTAATCCGGTATCTATCAGAAAAATTGAAAACGATGGTAGCGCAGAAGGTGAAACAGTAAATGACCTTTCCATTGAGTATATCTCTGTGGAGGTTGATGCCGATATGGTAGAAATTATAGAAAAGAGTGTATCTCTTAGTGAGATGTTTGGTGATCCTTATAATTACGATACATGGTAAAACTGTCAGGCTGCAGATTGAAAAATCTGCGGTCTGATTGTGTTATATCGAAATTTAC
>JAZUAZ010000026.1:0-7359 GCA_045638245.1 Acutalibacteraceae bacterium
AATAAATGAATTGCCTTCGGCATGAATTGGCGTTGCCGTGAATTGACTTCGTCATGAATTGCACCTGCGGTGCATTAAATGCCCGAAGGGCATTCCCTGGCTACTGACTACTGACTACTAAAAATACAACATAGAGGTTAAAAATATGAAACTTGGTATAGTTGGTTTACCTAACGTAGGTAAAAGTACACTTTTTAATGCAATCACAAATGCAGGCGCACAGTCTGCAAACTACGCCTTCTGCACAATCGAGCCTAACGTAGGTGTTGTTGCAGTACCCGATTACAGACTCGATAAACTGGCAGAGATGTATAATCCCGTAAAATTCACCCCCGCAACTATCGAATTCGTTGATATTGCAGGTCTCGTAAGAGGTGCATCAAAGGGTGAAGGTCTCGGTAACAAGTTCCTTTCACATATCCGTGAGGTTGATGCTATCATTCACGTAGTACGTTGCTTCGAGGATGACGATATTATCCACGTTGACGGTAATGTTGACGCAAAAAGAGACATCGAAACAATCAATCTTGAGCTCATCCTTTCCGATATGGAAATGATTGAAAGAAGAATTGACCGTGTTTCAAAGGCTATGAAGGGCGATAAGAGTCTCGGTAAGGAGCTCGAATTCCTCAAGAGAGTTAAGGAAGCTCTTGAAAACGAAAAGCCCGCAAGAAGCGTTGAATGTGACGATGAGGAAGCCGCAATGCTCGCAGAGGTTGCTCTTCTTACATCAAAGCCCGTTATCTACGCCTGCAACATGAGTGAAAACGACTTTGTTTCAGGCATCGATACCAACGAAAACTATAAGGCAGTATGCGAAATTGCTGAGGCAGAGGGCAGTGAAGTGCTTCCCATCTGCGCAGGTCTTGAGGCTGAGATATCCTCTCTTTCAAAGGAGGATAAGGAAATGTTCCTTACAGACCTCGGCGTTGAGACAAGCGGTCTTGACCTTCTTATCCAGAGAAGCTATAACCTTCTCGGTCTTATCTCATATCTTACCGCAGGTCAGCCCGAGGTAAGAGCCTGGACAATCAAAAAGGGTACCAAGGCACCCCAGGCAGCAGGTAAGATTCACTCAGACTTTGAAAGAGGCTTCATCCGTGCTGAGGTTGTTGCTTTCGATACTCTTATGGAGCTCGGCTCACTTGCCGCCGCAAAGGAAAAGGGTCTTGTTAAGAGTGAAGGCAAGGAATATGTTATGAAGGACGGCGACATCGTTCACTTCCTTTTCAATGTGTAAAACAAAGTCATAAAAATACCACCCGAGGATTTTGCCCCTTCGGGTGGTTGAATTTTATCTCGGACGACCTATAGTCGCCTCTACAACTCACGGTCTCGCGCTTCTGTATACGCCGCCGGACTTCATTGTTATACCTCTGTAATACATCAGCTCGGAAACTGTTACAAGCTGATAGCCGTTATCTATAAGCCAGGGTACGATTGTCTTTGTCGCCTGAGCGGTGGGAGAATACAAGTCGTGCATAAGTACGATAGCGCCGTCATAAACGTTGTTTTTGATATGGCTTACGGTACGTGAAGCGTTTCTGTGATCCCAGTCACGGGTATCAACGGACCACATTATCGCAGGCTTACCGACTGCGGCAAGCGACCTTGAGGAGGTAGCTCCCCCGGGAGGTCTCATAACGGGAGCAACCTCGCCCGTATACTTTTTGATGAGAGTGTCGGTTTTATTCATTTCCTTCTTAATAGCCGAGTCACTATACGAAGGAAGGTTAATGTGACTGTAAGTGTGACTTCCGATTTCACATCCGAGCTCAGCGGCTCTTGTAAGCTGCTCGGGGTAGTATTCTATTCTTGAGCCGACAACAAAGAAGGTAGCTCTTGCATCATACTTTTCAAGTACGTCAAGAATCTGTGCGGTATATGTACCGTGAGGGCCATCGTCGTATGTAAGAGCTACCATTTTCTTGTTCGGGTCGATGGTGCTTGTTTTTACAACAGTACCGTAGGTGCTGAAATACTTACCCTTAATACCCGCTCTTATGCAATAGTAGTATACACTGTTTTTCTTCGCGGTTTTATCGTCATATGAGTTAACATTTCCGATTCTTGCAAGCTTTTTCCACGGGCCGTTTTCACTTTCACTACGATAAACATAATAGTGGGTTGCATACTTGACCTTGTTCCATTCCACGTGATAGCCTGTTCCGCTTTTCGCTGCAAACTGAGCTGCCGGCGGTGAAACAAAGCCGTTGGTTTTCCCTTCTTCGTTGTAAGCACTCTGATATTTTCCGCAAAAAGCTACAAGAGTATAGCTATAGGCCTTACCGTTTTTTACCGTAGTATCAGTATAGCTTGTTTTTGTCTTGTCCTTGAGTACCGCAACTTCAGACCATTTGCTTTCGTTGTCAGATTTTCTGTAAATCTTATATCCGCTTGCGTACTCTGAAGCCTTCCAACTCAATTTAAGTCCATTTGAATCATTTTTGACCGAGCTTAAATTTGTTGCAGGCAGAAATCTGTAGGTTTTGCCGCCGTTGTATGCGCTCTGAGCAAGAGAATTTTTAGCCATTACTGTATAGGCATAGGTTTTACCCGCAGTCATGGTTGTATCGGTAAATTCCGTTTTGTCGGCAGTCTGCTCTGCAAGAGGCGCCCATTTGCCGCCTGCTCCTCTTCTGTATATAACATAGCTCTCTGCCCCGTTTATCTCAGACCACTTTAAATAAATTCCGTTATCTGTACAGTAAATACTGTCAATCACGGGAGAAGTCAGCACATTAACAGAAACTCCCTTACTGATATAAGAGCTTTTGTAGCTACCCTTTCTTGCGATGACCGTATAGCTGTATTTTTTTCCGCTTTCCGCGGCTTTGTCGATTCTTGCGTTGGCAGTTTTGATCGTACCGAGGCTTGTCCACTTTGAATCACCCTCACCCTTGCGATAAAGGGTATATCTGTCTGCACCGGCAACCTTTTTCCAGGTAACCTTCACGCCCTCGGTTGTGTTTTTAACCTCGGTAATTTCAGGCTGAGAAAGACGTACTATAGTCAGCTGACTTTTGCACACTCCCTCACTGTCAGCAGTAAGCGGAATAACACTGTAGGTATAGCTATCACCCGAAAGGGCCGTTGTATCTGTGTATGAGGTTTTCTGATAGTTGTCCTTGAGACACACCGAGTTTCCTTCCCCGTCAAGGCGCAGAATTTTATAGCCCGATGCATTTTTAAGCTCACTCCACTTTATGTAAACTCCTCCAGACTTATTTTTTACACTGAATTCAGATATAACAGGCAAATCTGATGCATCGGTTTTCAATACTGCATTACAGCTGCACACCCCGATAACACCGATCAGAATTGCTATGAGCGACAACGAAAAAATTCTTTTCATAACATATACCTTCTTAAACTACAAATTACATTTTTATTCTACCATTTTTTACAAAAACACGCAATAGGATGTAAGTAATATAATTATGAATTTTCTTAATGATATTTGATATTAAAGCCTTGACTAAATCCGCCTGAAAGAGTACTATTTACTTATAATATTCTTTTATACCATTAACTTCCAAGGAGGAAAAAACTATGAAAAAATTTCTGTCTTTAGTTCTTGCCGCCGTGCTTTTATTCACCCTTGCGGCCTGCTCCGGCAAAGAAGAAAATAACAGCACCGGAACCGATGCAGAGACAACAGCAGAATCAACCGCTCCCGTACAGGATGAAACCACTCAGCCTGCTTCCGAGCCCGTTTCTGAGCCTGCCGAAGAGGACGAGGTTGTATTCACAGGAGCAGCTGTAGCCGATAATAAATTCTGCAGTATCAGAATCACCGATATAAAGGAAGAATATTCAGGCTCCGTTTTGACCGTTGAGGTTGAAAACAAAACTGCAGATATGAATTTAATCTTCACCACAAAAAGCTGCAGTATTAACGGCATAGCAACAGACACTGCCTATTCTGAAAGCGTTTCCGCAGGAGAAAAATCAACCGGCGATATCACCTTTCTTAACAGTACACTCAAAGAAAACGGTATTACCAAGTATACCGATATAGAAATAACCTTCCGCGTTTACGATGCCGACAACTGGATAGGTGATGACCTCGTTAATGAAACCGTACGTATTTATCCCTACGGTGAGAGCAAGGCAGATTCATATGAAAGAGAAGAAAAGGAAACCGATATTGAAATTTTCAAAAACGATAAAGCCTGCGCCACGGTAATCGGATACGGCGAGGATGAGGTTCACGATTATTACATCAGCCTTTATCTCGAAAACAAATCATCCGATACAGACTATACATTCGGTATAGATGTCTGTGCAGTCAACGGTGTTGAAATCAAATCTTCCGGTGCCTTTACGGTACCCTCAGGCAAGGTGGCTCTCGAGAAGTTCTATATTACCGAGGCGGCACTCACTGAAAGCGGAATAACCGATATCACAGATATTTTCCTTGATATGCAGGTTTACAATGCAGATTCATGGGACGACGAATATATTGCAGACGCCTCAGTAAACATTTACCCCGAGGGTAAGGATAAAGCGATAGCATATGTAAGAGAAGCAAAAGACACCGACACTGTTATCGCAGATAATTCCGATGTAAGCATTATCATAACGGGCTTAAGCGATGATGATATGTTCAGCTGTCAGAACCTTAACTTCTATTTCATCAACAAAACAGACAAGGAGCTTATGTTCACCATCGAGGAGGTTTCCGTAAACGGAAATATGATGGACCCCTTCTTCGCGACCTCCGTTTTACCCGGCTTTTCCAAATTCAGTGATGCTTCCTGGTTTGATGAGGATCTTACAGAAAACGGAATTGACGAAATAACGGAAATAGTATTCACTATGATAGTACGTCCCGAAAACGATTGGGACAGCGATGATATACTTAACGAAAAAGTTACCTACACTCTCGTATCATCGGACGAAGCTGAAAAGGACGTGACAGAATGAATAAAAAAATTATAGGAATTGCCGCTCTCGGTGCTTTTGCTGCAGCAGGCTACGGCGCACTCTCCTTCGCGGGCGACCTGCTCTTCAAAAGAGGCTGTGTACCTCCTGCAGAATTTACCGAAAAGCTTGTCGATTGCGACAAAACCCATCTCGGTGACTATCTTCAGAGCAACCTTCAGTGGGTTGAGGATTACGGCTATGACAGACATTTTATGATCTCCGACAGAGGCGAGAAGCTCGTTGCTTATCATCTTAAGCCTGAAAAAGAAAGCAAGGTGTTCGTTTTTGCCGCTCACGGATACAGAAGCTACGGCAAAAAGGAATTCTGCGGCGTAGGTCAGTACTATATCGAAAAGGGTTTCAATCTTTTCATTGTTGACCACGTAGCATCAGGTGAAAGCGAGGGTGAATACTGCACCTTCGGCTATAACGAAACAAAAGACTGCCTCAAGTGGCTCGACTATATGACCGAAACCTTCGGTAAGGATATAAAAATTATCCTTCACGGCGTTTCAATGGGTGCGGCAACCGTTATGCGTATGTCGGGCAGCGGACTTCTTCCCGAAAATGTAAAAATGACCGTTGCTGACTGCGGTTTTACAAGCGGACCTGACTTTTTCACTTACCGTGTAAATAAAATCAATAACAGAATACCCGCAAAGGCTCTTGTAAAGGCATGGAATAACGCAAACAAGAGCAGAACAGGCTTCGACCTTTATAACGTTGAGCCCGTGAAATCTGTTAAGGACGCTACTCTTCCCATGCTGTTCATACACGGCGAAGAGGACGGTCTTGTCCCCTGCTTTATGGTTTATGAGCTTTACGAAAGCTGTGGCAGTGAAAACAAGGATTTACTTGTTGTTGCAGACGCAGACCACGCCCAGAGCTATATGGTCGGTAAGGAAAAGTACACCAATAAGCTCGGCGGATTTATAGATTCATACATTGACTGAGAGGTATTTATATGAAAGCTCTTATAGTTGTTGATATGCAGAATGACTTTATCGACGGTGCCCTCGGTACTAACGAGGCCGTAGCGATAGTCGGAAACGTAAAAGAAAAGATAGCAGAGTACAGAAAAAACGGTGATACCGTAATTTTCACAAGGGATACCCACGGAGAGGATTATATGAATACTCAGGAGGGTAAAAACCTTCCCGTACCTCACTGCATTAAGGGTACAAAGGGTTGGGAAATTTCCGCTGAGCTTGATGCCGACGATTCCCTTGTAATTGATAAACCCACCTTCGGCAGTAAGGAGCTTGCCGGGTATCTTGCAGGCATTGACGGACTCCGGGAGGTTGAGCTTATCGGTCTTTGTACAGACATATGCGTTATTTCAAACGCTATGCTCATCAAAGCCTTTATGCCCGAATTAAAGGTAAGTGTAGACAGCTCCTGCTGTGCAGGTGTTACCCCCGAAAGTCACAATAATGCCCTTTCGGCTATGAAAATGTGTCAGATTGAAGTCAGGTGAGGAGAAACTATGAGCTTTGATGTTGCAAAGGTCACAAATGACCTTATAGAATGGATAAAACAGTTCTTTGAAGAAAACGGCAAGGGTTGCAAGGCAGTACTCGGCATCTCAGGAGGCAAGGACAGCAGTGTGGTTGCCGCCCTTTGTGCAAAAGCTCTCGGCAAGGAAAACGTTTTCGGCGTACTGATGCCCAACGGTGAGCAGAGTGATATCGACGTTTCCGTTGCTCTTTGTAAATTTCTTGATATTCCCAACGTAACAATAAATATCGCAGACTGCTATAACGGTCTTGTGAATGAAATCGAAAGCAGGATGGATTTCTCCACCCTTGCAAAAACAAATCTCCCGCCGAGGCTTCGTATGTCAACGGTTTATGCGGTTTCACAGTGTGTAAACGGCAGAGTTGCCAACACCTGCAACCTTTCCGAGGACTGGGTGGGCTACTCAACAAGATACGGAGACAGTGTGGGCGATTTCAGTCCCCTTTCAAACCTCACAGTGCAGGAGGTCAAGGAAATCGGAAGATATTTAGGTCTTCCCTCAATGTTTGTTGATAAGGTGCCCAGTGACGGTCTTTGCGGCAAAACCGACGAGGACAACTTAGGCTTCACCTATGCAGTACTTGATAAATACATCCGTACAGGCGTATGCGAGGACGAAGAAACCAAGGCGCTCATTGACCGTAAGCACAAGGCAAACCTTTTCAAGCTTCAGCTTATGCCCTCATTCCCCTATAAACCTGAATAATATAAAACAAAGGAGAAAATAGCTATGTTCAGAAAAATCACATCACTCTTACTTTCAGTACTTCTCATCGTCGGCTGCTCTGCCTTTGCAATAAGTGCAGAAGCAAGTGACGGCTACGGCGATTACGACCACGTTTTCATTATCGGTGTGGACGGCGCAGGTGCCGCCTTCAATCAGACGGAAACACCCTGCTTTGATGCTATCTT
>JAZUAZ010000027.1:0-1547 GCA_045638245.1 Acutalibacteraceae bacterium
ATATCCTTATCGCCTCTGCCTGAAAGGCAAGCGAGGATTGAGCCGCTCTTATGCTCCTTTGCATATCTTATTGCGTAAGCTACTGCATGAGCGCTTTCGATAGCAGGGATAATACCCTCGTATCTGCAAAGAAGGAAGAAGGCCTCCATAGCTTCCTCATCGGAAACGGTTTCGTATTTTACTCTGCCTGCATCACGGAGGTAAGCATGCTCGGGACCTACACCGGGATAGTCAAGACCTGAAGCGATTGAATAAACGGGGAGAGGCTCACCCTTTTCATCCTGAAGAACGTAGCTTGAATATCCGTGAATAATTCCCTTTGTACCGTATGCCATTGTTGCGGCATGGTCACCGACATTGCTG
Source organism: Acutalibacteraceae bacterium (assembly GCA_045638245.1). GTDB lineage: Bacteria > Bacillota > Clostridia > Oscillospirales > Acutalibacteraceae > UBA6857. The sequence goes on from JAZUAZ010000027.1 coordinate 364, forward strand.
CCTCGTCCGAGAGGCTCTACACCGTAAATTTCAACGGGGTCTGCAAGGAAGGGGGTAAACATACCGAGGGAGTTTGAGCCACCGCCTACACAGGCAGTAACTGCGTCAGGCATAATACCTGTCATTTCGAGGAACTGCTCACGGGCCTCAATACCGATAACTGACTGGAAATCACGTACCATTTTCGGGAACGGATGAGGACCTGCTGCTGTACCTATACAATAAATTGCATCCTTATACTCTCTGAGATATGCTTCAAAAGCTGCGTCGCAGGCTTCTTTGAGCGTTTTAAGGCCTTTTGTTACGGGGACAACGTTAGCACCGAGCATCTTCATTCTGATTACATTGGGATGCTGCTTTGCAATATCAACCTCACCCATGTACACGTCACATTCCATACCGAAATATGCTGCTGCAGTTGCAATGGCAACGCCGTGCTGACCTGCACCTGTTTCTGCGATGATTTTTTTCTTTCCCATATATTTTGCAAGAAGTCCTTCGCCCATACAGTGGTTGAGCTTGTGAGCGCCTGTGTGGTTAAGGTCCTCACGCTTGAGGTAAATCTGACAGTTGCCGAAAAGCTTTGAAAGTCTTTCGCAGTGATAAACGGGAGTAGGTCTGCCCTGGAATTCCTTTCTAATTCTGCGAAGCTCGTTGATAAACTGTGCCGAATGGCAGATTGCTTCATAAGCATCGTCTGCTTCCTTGAAGGCTTCGATAAGCTCAGGTGCCTGATATGAGCCGCCGTATTCACCGAAATAGCCTTCCTCATTGGGATATTTCTTAAGATAATTTTCAAAATCCTTATAGTTGTTCATAGTAAAGTCTCCTTTTGTGTTTTTAATGTATTTTGTTTTCAAAGCCGATTCAGCTACGCCATCGGAAACCCGAATAATACATAAAAAACACTCCTTTTAAAAATAAAAATCCTCCGCTCCGATAGGAACAGAAGAACTGCAAGCCACCTATATGGTAATACGTACTGACATACGCTCTCTGCTGTAACGGTCAGAGCTCCGTCGACGCCTACTGAAATTTCGGGCCGCCCTCACAAGTCCATTCACATCGGATTTAACTGCCACATTCCCCCGCCCGTGACACTCTGTAAGCTTTGTCGTGATGCTACTACTTTTGTTCATCGGTTTAACTTATTAAAATAATAGAACAATCATAAAGCAAAAAAA
>JAZUAZ010000028.1:0-5582 GCA_045638245.1 Acutalibacteraceae bacterium
AAGGAGGCGTACCATGATATCAGGATCGCTGATTGATCAGATAATCGAAACGGTAAATTCCGAGATTCTTATTGCCCTTTTCTCAAAAGCCTTCAGAGGCTATTCCCGTGAGCAGCTCGCAATTCCCATAAACACAATTTACCTTTCATTTGTCCCCGATGAAATGAAAATCATCTATTTCGAGGACGAAAACGCCAACAACTGTAAAAAAACACAATTCAATCTGAGAATGACCGTCTACGCACCCTCAACAAGAAGAGGTCAGCAGGTACAGGCAATAACCGAGCTTGTGGCAGATTTCCTTGCAGATGTTTATATAGGTGAATTGCAGGGCTACACCATCGGAGATATCTCCTACGACGACGGTGTAAACGCTCTTACTCTTACTGCGGTTTTCCACTTCACATATAACGAATGTCCTCTTGATGACGGAAACAACCTTGTTTCAAACGTTGTTCCCGAAAGCTTCTTCTGTAAAAGTCATGTGAATAACAGCGACGTACATCTCAGCGAGTCTGACCGTACCTATCTGGACTCACCCTTTGTCATCGGCTCCTACACAGGCAACGGTGACTCGGCAGGTCTGGAGGTTAACCTCGGCTTCAGGCCGAAGCTTATCATGATTTACCGCAACTCCTATCACATTTCATCCTACAGTGCAAGCGACGGCATAAGCAACTGTTACTTCGGTGCCGCAATCGGTACAACCTACACAAGAGGTCTTATCATTCTCGATAACGGCTTCCGTGTTAAGACCGTTGTAACGAGCAGTGCGACTACTCACCTCAACGACGATGGCGGAGCCTATACGTATATAGCCTTCAGGTAAGGCTGCTACTCGAAATGTCCTGATATAAAAAGCAGAGAGAAGCAAAAACTTCTCTCTGTTTTCTTTTTATATGTTATCAGGCATTACCCTCATAAAGTCCCGCATATATTCCGCCCTTTGAAATAAGCTCATCATGTGTGCCCTGCTCCTCGATACCCTTATCGGTGAGTACGATTATTCTTGAAGCGTTTCTCACCGTCGAAAGTCTGTGAGCAATGGTAAAGGTTGTTCTGCCCTTTGTAAGCTCGGCAAGGGAACGCTGAATATACTTCTCACTTTCGTTGTCAAGTGCTGAGGTTGCCTCGTCAAGCACAACAACAGGCGGATTTTTAATAAACACTCTTGCAATACTGATTCTCTGCTTCTGTCCGCCCGAGAGCATTATACCCCTCTCGCCCACGTAGGTATCATATCCGTCGGGAAGTGCGGAGATAAATTCGTGAGCACCTGCTCTTTTTGCCGCCTCCTCAGCCATTTCTCTTGTGGCATCGGGGTTTCCGTAAAGAATATTCTCCAGTACCGTACCCGAGAAGAGATAAACATCCTGCTGAACAACACCGATTGCATTACGAAGAGCAGAAAGAGAAAGCTCATTTATATCCGTACCGTCAAGGGTAATTCTGCCCTCTGAAAGCTCGTAAAATCTTGAAAGCAGACTGCAAAGAGTCGTCTTGCCGCTTCCCGAGGGACCTACAACGGCAATATTTTCTCCCTTTTGCACATTCAGGTTAACATTGTTGAGAACCGTACCCTTTTCCTCGTCATAGAAGAAGGAGATATTCTCAAATGAGATATTGCCCTCTACCCTGTCAGGTGTTTTATCAGCGGTAATACCCGCCTCCGAAGGCACTTCAAGCACCTCAGCGAAGCGTTCGACACCCGTAACACCCTTTTCGAACTGCTCGGTGAATTCAACAATACGTTTAATTGAGGCTATGAGCATACCTATATAAAGAAGGTATGCGGTCATATCTGCGGCAGTGATTTTTCCCGTCATAAGGAAATATCCGCCGAGTAAAATCATAACAAGGTACATCACACCGTCGAAAAGCCTTGTGACACAGTTGAGCCTTGCCATATACTTATAGGAATCGCACTGCACCTTACTCAGCCTTGTGCTTTCGGCATTGAACTTCTCTCTTTCGAGGTTTTCATTGGCAAAGCTTTTTACCACTCTTATACCTAAAAGAGTTGTTTCCGTCTGTGCATTCACGTCGCCGGTGATTACTCTTCTTTCCTTAAAGGCACTGCGCATCTTACGTCTGAAATACATCGAGCCGAAGAAAATAAGAGGTACGGCAACAAAGGTTGAAACCGTAAGCAACGGATTTATGGAGGAAAGAACGGCAAAGCTTACCGTAACCTTTAGCCCCGCAATAAAAAATTCCTCGGGACAGTGATGGGCAAACTCGGCAATATCAAAAAGGTCAGTGGTGATTCTCGACATAAGCTGACCGACCTTGGTGGTATCAAAATATGAAAAGGGTGCGGTAAGAAGGTGGGAAAACATATCCTCACGCATATCCTTTTCGATTTTAACACCCATACAGTGACCCACATAGGTCATATAGTAGCCCGCAACCATATCAATGAGCTTGAGTACTGCATAAAGACCCGCCATTGAAAGCACAAGGCGTACCGTAAGACGGGAAATATCCGTTGTTGCAATAGAGGTGATTTCCCTTACAATCATAGGAAGCACAAGCTCACAGCCCGTGGTGAGTCCCGCACAGACAAGGTCAAGAAGCATAACCCATTTATGCTTTATGAAATATGGAATAAACCATTTTTTGAGTGTACCTTTTTTAGTGTGTTTCATTTTATATGCCTTCTTTATACTGAATGAATTTCCGTTACAGAATAACCGTATTATATATTTTAACATCTGATGCAATTTTTTTCAAGCATTCTTCGGCTATTGCAGAGGAATGTAAAAAAGCTCCCTCGGAAGGGAGCTTTAGCTTTGCTTTTTATCTGAAGACAGAGGTCAAGCTAATTAAATGAAGATATATAACAAATTGTATAACCATATGACGTTTCTAGCATTGCCAAATCGCCAATTTTTCTAACGGGATCAAAACACCAATTTTCCACTTCTTCAACCCACATACCAAATTCAGGACCAATAGTATACAATTGCCCGCCGCCTTGTTCCGGTGCATACTTGTCCATAATTGCGATTATGTCGTTTTCTCCAACCTCATCATGCTGCATCTTTGCAAATATATATTCCGCTGTAAATTTATCCGAAATGGATATTGTTCTAACACCAACAACAGTTGGTTTAGGAGAATTAGCTTCATAAAAATCCACTACAGAAATTTCTTTATCTCTGTTCTCCCACAACGAAAGCACATACTCAATCGGAATTGCAAGGTTTAGATTTTGTCCATTTTCAAGTGAAGCAAATGTAATTCCGAGCACCTTTCCATCGTCATCAAATAAAGCTCCACCGCTACTACCATGAGATATAGCCGCGGTGAATTGTAAAATCGTGTTGTCTATGTAACCACTAAATACCCCTGTAGAAACCGTATTGATTAGTCCCAACGGGCTACCTATTGCAACAACCTTTTCTCCTTTTTTCAAACTTGTTGTATCACCAACGCTCAACAATGTAAGGTCTGGAGAAACTGCACATCTCAAAATCGCAATGTCATTTTCCTTGTCCGCAGCCACAATGCTTTTCACTTCATATGATGCGCCTGTCTCTGTATTTACCTCAATGCTGTAAATATTTTCATCAATTACATGATAATTTGTCACAATAATACCATTTTCAATCAAAGCGAACCCGCTACCGCTAGCATATAGTTTACCAGACTTATCATAGCAATTTATCATTACCACAGATTTTGATGCCGTTTCAATAGCCGAAGGATTGTCAGAAAAAGAGTTTTGAGACTTAGAGACCGCACTCAATATAAAAGAAACTACAATTATTAAACCAAAAACAGTAATGCCAATAAACCAGCCTTTTGTTTTTCGACTGATACTAGTTTTATTTTTCTGTATATCACTCTCAACAGATTTAACAGCAGGATTTTCCTCAATGATAGTAATATTATCGTTATTGTTACTTGATATAAGCTCCTCTGTAGCAACCCCTAAAACAGAAGCAAGTTTAATCAGAACATCAACACTCGGTTGTGTCTTACCCGTTTCCCAAAGGCTTACACTCTGACGAGTCACATTGACTTTGTCTGCTAATTCTTCTTGCGATAAGTTGCTGATTTTTCTATATTTTTTAATATTATCACCAAGCATAAGCAATCCTCCTTTTTCTTTATTTTACTCCAATACAAACTTGCAGTCAACAAAAAATATTTTGCATTCTGTCAAGTATTACTTGCTTTTCAGATTTAACAACAAAACCACACAACACGCGGGGACCCCTTCCGACCTTCTCCCGCGTCGGCGCGTGACTACCGGCTACTGACTACTGACTACTAAAAAAGCACCGCTCGAAGCGGTGCTTTTTGCTGCTTAGCCGAAGAATGCCTTGTGTACTGCGGAAACTGCCTTATCGGCATATTCCTTGTCGATGAGTACGGAAATTGTGATTTCGCTTGTTGAAATCATATTGATGTTGATGCCTGCCTCGTAAAGAGCGCCGAACATCTTTGAAGCTGTGCCTGAATGTGACTGCATACCTGCACCTACGATTGAAACCTTTGCTACTGTTGTGTCTGATGAAACAACTGCACCCTCCATATCAAAGATATCCTTGAGGATTGCAACTGCATCGTCTGCATTGCCGCTTGCACAGGTGAAGGAAATATCCTTTGTGCCGTCACGGCCTACTGACTGAAGGATAACGTCGATGTTGATACCCTTCTGAGCAAGTCTTGAGAACATCTTGAAGGCATTGCCGGGAATGTCCTTCATACCTACAACTGAAATTCTTGCGATGTCTGTATCCTTTGTAACGCCTCTGATTAACATTTTTTCCATGTTTGCTACCTCCCTGACTATGGTTCCGTCTTCTCTTACAAGGCTTGAGAGAACCTCTAATTCAACATTGTATTTTTTTGCCATTTCAACTGAACGATTGTTGAGTACCTGAGCACCGAGTGTTGCGAATTCAAGCATTTCATCGTAGGTGATGTCGTTGAGCTTCTGTGCATTTTCAACCTTTCTGGGGTCAGCGGTGAAAACGCCTGTAACGTCGGTGAAAATCTGACAGCGGTCTGCGTGAAGAGCTGCCGCAATAGCAACTGCACTTGTGTCTGAGCCGCCTCTTCCGAGGGTTGTCATATCATCGTACTTGTTAAGGCCCTGGAAGCCTGCAACGATAACGATTTTTTTACCGTCAAGCTCCTTCTGGAGTCTGTCTGTTGCAACCTCGCTGATTCTTGCTGAGCCGTAGGCTGAATTTGTCTTGAAGCCTGCCTGCCAGCCTAAAAGAGAAATTACGGGACAGCCGAGCTTTTCGATTGCCATAGCAAGCAGTGAAATTGAAATCTGCTCACCTGCGGTAAGAAGCATATCCATTTCTCTCTTTGAAGCATTAGGATTGATTTCCTTTGCCTTTTCAATAAGGTCGTCTGTTGTGTCGCCCTGAGCGGAAACGACAACTACTACGTTGTTGCCCTTCTTATAGGTATCTGTAATAATTGAGGCAACGTTGAAAACTCTCTCCGCATTGGCAACGGAGGAGCCTCCGAATTTCTGAACTATAAGAGCCATATTATATCCTCCCGATCTTATATATCAATATATCAATAGTCGGCAACTCTGATAAGGCTGAGCA
>JAZUAZ010000029.1:0-7672 GCA_045638245.1 Acutalibacteraceae bacterium
GCAAATAAACACCCCCATAAAGTCTTACTTTTTAAATTAATTATACCCCGAACAAAACAAAAAGAAACGGCCGATGTAATTGCCAGTAGGACATGATAAATTATTATACTATTTTGTATAATTTAATTCAAGTGCAAAACAGAATAGATATACATACAGCCCTTGTAATAGGAATTAAAAAAGACGAAAATACGGTTTCGTCCACCAAAATGAAATTTTGTCCGGCTGAGGTCGATTTTGTCCATTGAAGCGCATTTTCGTCCAGTCTGAAATTTTGTATCAAAATGGTACGCCAAGCACATAATCCTACAACCATTTTGATACAAAGGGTGTAGGATTACTTTTATTCTCAAAACCTTTTGGTCATTAGGAGGTACCGGGAGTTTATATCAACAGACAACCACTGCAAAAGATAAATGCAGTGGTCTTTTTTTCGTAGACCACAGATGATGTGAGCTGTTTTGTTTGCTATGAAAATTACCCAAAAACATTGACAACAATATTGATTTGTGATAATATTACTTTTGAAAACAAACCGCATTTCGTTTTGAACTTTTTTTGAGACAGGAGTTGATAAATTGGCAAATATAAGAAGTGTAGAAGCAACTGCTGAATTACACAAAAAAATCCTTACCGCGGCAACGGCGCTGTTTATGCAGAAAGGGTTTGAGCGTACCACTTTCGCCGATATAGCAAAGCAATCCGGTGTGCTTAAAAGTAAAATTCTTTATGAGTTCGCCAGTAAAGAGGAAATTCTCAGCTTGTTGGTTACGAAGTTTCTCGACGGTGTAACAGAAGTCTCCGACGCCGTATCAAAAAAGCTGACTGATGACAAAATTGAGATTTTTATGGCGAACGAGGTTCTGCAGATTTATATGGCAGAGATGAGCGACGATATGCGAAACCTCTATCTTGCGGCCTACTCGATGGCAAAGACCAGTGAAGAGGTGCTCAAAAGAAGAACTGAGATTTTATACAGGGAGTTCGGCAGTATGTTCCCTGATTTTGAGCTCAAGGATTTCTACGAGCTGGAAATTGCATCAATGGGCATTATGAGAGCATATATGTCGGTGCCCTGCAGTATGTATTTTACACTTGAGGCAAAAACAGACAGACTTATTTCCACAATGCTTAAAATCTATGATATAGATAATAAAAGGATTGAGGAAACAAAAGAGTTCATGAAAAAGATTGACTTTGAAGCTGTGGCAAAAAAAGCAATTGAAGACGTCTTTGAAGAACTCGGAATTAAAACTGATAAATAATTTTCTGAAGGGAGAATTTATATGCAAAAAACTATTAAAAAAACTTTAGCAACTATCCTTGCAATCTTAATGATTGTAGGGGCAATGCCGATGGCCTTAGCGGCTGAAGGCGACACCAGAATAATCTATATAAAGGAAGAAATTATCGGTGTGGTTTGGGGCAGTGGCTATGAATATTGGTTTGTTGATGCGGACGGAAAAAGTCTCGATTGCACAAGCGAATATTTAGGTAATGACTTATATAAATACACTGTTCCTGTCAGTGCCGCCAAGTATTATATTTTTGAAGGTATTGGCGGTGGTAGCAGCGATTGGTTTACCTATGAGCCGATTCCCGAAAAGGTTGATGCCTTAATCAATCGTGACGGTGCAGGAGAATGGTACTGCTCACATCAGATGAACACAAGCGGTGAACAGAACTGTAAAGGCTTCCTCTGCGAAATCTGCGGTGAAATTTACGGCGAAGCTGACCTCAGTGCTCACAAAATCAAGGACGGCGTCTGTGAGGTTTGCGGTGAGGCAGACCCCGATGTACCTCTCACCATCGACATTACCGATAAGGATTATGTTGCCCTTGGCGAAAGATATGAATTTTACGACAAGGACGGTTACATTATTGTCGGTACAAATCCGAAAACCGAAATTGAAATAAACGAGAGCTGTGACGTTATCCTCAGTAATGCAACTTTTAAACTTATGTATATATGGGGAGAGAACAAAAATGTTACTGTTACTCTTGACGGTGATAATTACTGTGGTGATGTGGATACTTATTCGGGCGGCTTTTCTGCGACTACGTCACACTTTACTATTGAAGGCGGAGATGATGATACATTAACCTTTAAAGGGAAAAGCTCTTTTGCAGCAACTGGCGGTAGTTCCGGTACCTTTACCGTAAACGGAGGTAAAATTATCGCTTCTACCGAAACAACCAGAAGTTATTCTACAATGAGTTTCATTGGCGGCTTCACAGTTAACGACGGTGAGCTAACCTTGTCAAACAACTATTTTCCGACGTTATCTTGTAAAACTGCACTCAACGGTGGTGTGCTTAACGTCATAAGCACATCGCAGACAAGTGGAGCTATCAACGGTGGAATCACAATGAAAAAAGGTGCATTACTTACCGTAAGCACCGAAGCATCAATGTTTTCCAACTCGTCTGAAGCATTTATTGCTATGGCAGACGGTGCTGCAGAAAACGACTATTTCTTTGTGAGATATGATACAGTAAGTGATTTTATGCCTGTTGGCGATATTAAGGCTGCGCTTGCAGGAAAAACTTATGCAGAAATAAAAATTGATACACACGAGCATACCTTTGAAGCTACAGGTAAGTGTGCATGCGGTCTTGATTGTGCTCACGGAACATATGCCGACGGTAAATGCGATACTTGCGGCAGTGCATGTCCCCATGAAAGATATACTGACGGATTTTGTGAGGTATGCGGTGTGATAGACCCGTGTGAACCTCTTATCATTGATGTTACAGATAAGTATGTTGTTGATATAGGTAAATCCAGTAATTTTTACGACAAGGACGGTTATATTATTACCGGCACAAATGAAGATTGTGCCATTTATATCGCCGAAGACAGCTATATCACCCTTAGAAATTTTTCTGCAAAATCCATAGATATCAATAGTTCTGGCGGCGCAGTTATCACTATAAAGCTTGAAGGAATTAATGAATTAGCAGGAAACGTATCGTTCTATAAAGATCATATCATTTTTGAAGGTAGCGATGATGCAATATTCAAGGCTGATTACATCTACAATGGCGGTACCGGTGAAGCTTCTGTTACATTAAACGGCGGCAATATTGTTCTTGAATCTGTTTCAAGAGAAAATTATACTCTGGTTTGCGGTAAACTTATAATCAACGGCGGTACGTTAACAGCTTCAAATGATTCTTATTATCTGACCGGAATACCTGTTGAACTTAACGGCGGTGAGCTTAACGTTATTTCTACTTCGCAGCAATATGCAGCTATCTTGGATAAAATCACAATAAAAAAAGGTGCATTGCTTACAGTAAGTGCTGAAAAAGGAATGCTTGGGAATAATGCAGAAATTATTATGGCTGACGGTACCGGTGAAAACGATTATTTCTTTGTAAGATATGACAAGACAGGTGACTTTACACTTGTTAAGAATATCAAAGCAGCTCTTGCAGGAAAAACTTGTGCAGAAATAAAAATTGATACACACGAGCATAGCTTTGAAGCTACCGGTAAGTGTGTATGCGGTCTGGAATGTTCTCACGGAACATATACCGATGGTAAATGCGATACTTGCGGCAGTGCATGTCCCCACGAAAGATATACTGACGGATTCTGTGAGGTCTGCGGTGCGATAGACCCGTGTGAACCTCTTATCATTGATGTTACCGATAAGGATTTTGTTGGCCTTGGCGAAGGATATGGATTTTACGACAAGGACGGTTATATTATTACCGGCACAAATGAAAATTGTGACATTTATGTCTACGAGGACAGCGATATCACTCTCAGAAATCTTTCTGCAAAATCGATGAGAATCAATAGTTCTGACGGCATAATTATCACTATAAAGCTTGAAGGAATTAATGAATTAGCAGAAGCTTTATCGTTCTATAAAGATCATATCATTTTTGAAGGTAGCGATGATGCAATATTCAAGGCTGATTACATCTACAATGGCGGTACCGGTGAAGCATCTGTTACATTAAACGGCGGCAATATTGTTCTTGAAACTGTTTCAACAGAAAATTATACTCTGGTTTGCGGTAAACTTATAATCAACGGCGGTACGTTAACAGCTTCAAATGATTCTTATTATGTGATCGGAACACCTGTTGAACTCAACGACGGTGAACTTAACATTATTTCTACTTCGCAGCAATATGTAGCTATTTTGGGTAAAATCACAATGAAAAAAGGCACTTTGCTTACACTAAGTGCTGAAAAAGGAATGCTTGGGAATAATGCAGAAATTATTATGGCTGACGGTGCTGCAGAAAACGATTACTTCTTTGTAAGATATGATACAGCAAGTGATTTTGCACCTGTTGGCAATCTTAAAGCAGAGCTTGACGGAAAAACTTATGCAGAAATAAAAATTGATACTCACGAGCATAGCTTTGAAGTTACCGGTAAGTGTGTATGCGGTCATGATTGTGCTCACGGAACATATACCGACGGCAAATGCACTATCTGCGGAAAAGCTTGCAGTCATTTGGAATCAACAGACGGTAAATGTGATTACTGCGGCGCAGAGGCAAAAAAACCCCTCTCAATTATTATGAACGACAGCTACGGTGACGGCTGGAACGGTAATGGAATTCAGGTATACATTGTTTCAGACGGTGTGCATACAAAAATTGCAGATGCCACAATTGACGATGGTTCATCGGTTGTATATGAGATTAATATGTTTGACGGTGCAGTATATGCCCTAAGATGGATCGAGGGTAATTTTGCAAACGAATGTAGCTTCAGTATTGCCATAGATGGTGGAACTGTTTATGAAAAATCTGATTGCAGCAGCTTTAACGATAACGAACTGATTTATATTAACTGCAATCACAATTTTATCAACAGTATATGCTCAGTTTGCGGATTGGTCTGCGGTATTGATTTTGCCCACGTTATGAACGGCGATAAATGTAATTCTTGCGGTTGTGTATGTACCCATGAAAGCTACACCGACGCTAAGTGCGAATTATGCGGTAGCGAATGTACCCATGAAAGCTATACTGACAGTATGTGTGATACATGCGGAACAGAATGTCCCCACGAAAGTGTTACTGACGGCGAATGTGACGACTGCGGTGCTGAAGGCAAACCCGTAAAAATCACAATGAACGACAGCTACGGTGACGGTTGGAACGGCAATGCAATTCAGATAGGCACTATTGATGACGGTGTATTTACAAAAATTAACGAAGTAACCATTGAATCCGGAAGTGACGCTGTCTATACGATGTTAATATCTGATGATAAAGCCTATGCTTTCAGATGGACTCTGGGTAATTATCCGAGTGAATGCAGTTTTACTATAGCTATAGACGGTGAGCCTGCTTTTGAGCAATCCGACTGCGAAGATTTTGTATCTGATGAAATTTTTTATGTTTTGTGTGATCACAGCTTCAGTGACGGAGTATGTACAACCTGCAGATTGACCTGCGGTGTCGATTTTGCTCATACCATTACAGGCGGCGTATGCGTATGCGGTTATGTATGTACTCACGATGGTATTGCAGAACAAGGTTGGGATTATTGCTACACCTGCGGTTATATCGAAGCAGAAGAAATTGCATTGAATACACCCCACACTGTTACAGTAAAACATTTTGTTAAATTCACTCCCACAGTAAGCGGCAGCTATTACCTTTGGTCCTATGATACAACGGACGGAGCAGACCCCGAAGGATATGTCTTTGAGGAAAGCATCTCTAACTATCTCGATTATATCGGATGCAACAATAACTTATCATATGGAAAACCCGGTTATAGTGAAATTACTTTTGAAGCTGATCTTACTGCAGGAAAAACATATTATTTCCAGCTTTATGAATATGCAAAAACAAATAGAGATGAGCCCTTTGAATATACTGTAATGATTAAGAAAATCTGTGACAACGGTGCCCATACTTTTACAGACAACATTTGCAATGTTTGCGCCTATGAATGCTTCCATCCCGTTGCTACAGAAGGTGTATGTGATATCTGCGACTCTGCTTGTACTCACAATAAAACAGAACAGGTAATAACTGTACGCCCTGTACAGAACGAAGACGGAACATGGACAAAGGGTACACTTGTAACCACTTGTCAGGTTTGCGGTAATGCTGAAACTAAAGAAGTAGAGCGTGACCACGAAGGCTATAAGGCCTTTGCTGAAGCTGCAGCAAAGCTTGAGGCTCTTATCAACAGTGATGAACTTATTGATGGTCCCAAGTTCAATTACACCAACTCGTTAAACAACATTAAGAATGTGGCTTATTCACAGGTTTATACTGAATTTGAAGGTGCTGTTCCTTCGATGACAGACAGTCTTAACAGCATCATCGCATCAATTGAAGCAGGTCTTGCTGACGGCACATTGAAAAAGGCTGATTGGACTTATATGACGGCACTTCTCGAAGAAATCAAGGCTCTTATTGATAACGATCCCAATAAGATTATTCCCTCAATGATCGGTTATTACTACGCCCCCAACGGTTTCTATAACGGCAGTGTTAACAACCCGAATTATACTCAGGCGGCTTATAACAATAGCATCAATAATGAAAAACAGCTTGAAACACTCCTTGCAGCTCTTAAGGACGGATCGGCACTCAAGGCTGACTACACAGAAATCGATGAGGCTATTGCTGAAATCGAAGAAAAGCTCCTTGATGAAAACGTAACAGACGAAGCAAAGGCAGGTCTTGAGGAAATCAAGTCACAGCTTGAAGAAATGAAGATAAATAACCTTGCCTCAAAGGCTGACCTTGCAGAGCTTGAAAAGGCACTCGAGGAATATGAGGCAGAGCTTGATGCAGGCATCGCAGACGGCTCAGCGGTCAAGGTTGACGGTTTGGAAGAATTAGAAGCCTATCTGGCTCCAAAGGAGAAGGAGCTCAAAGAAAAATACGGTGAAACAGAATATCTGGACGTTTTAAATTCAATGTCCGATGAGGCAGAAGCTGAAAGAGCTGCTATAATAAGAGAAGCACTTTCACTTACAGGGTCCTTAAAGGATAATGAAGATGAGCTTGCCGAATTAAAAGGCAGAACGGATGCTTTCCTTGCTGAAATTGAAAATTGCCTTAACGGCACTCACAACGGTCTTAAGTATGAAATAACCGAAGATGCAGAGTGCGGAAAGAATGCGGTTGAATCAGCAACCTGTACTTTCTGCGGTGAAGTTCTCGAAAGAGAAATTGAAAACACTGCTCTCACTCACTCCTTCACAAAGTACGAAGTAACTGAAGAAGCAAAGTGCGGCATAGCAGGTAAAGAGACAGCTCTTTGCGACAACGGTTGCGGTGAAACAGACGAAAAGGAAATCGAAGCACTCACTCACTCCTTCACAAAGTACGAAGTAACTGAAGAAGCAAAGTGCGGCATTGCAGGTAAAGAAACTGCTTACTGCGACAACGGTTGCGGTGAGACAGATGTAAAGGAAATCGAAGCTCTCACTCACTCCTTCACAAAGTACGAAGTAACTGAAGAAGCAAAGTGCGGCATAGCAGGTAAGGAAGTTGCTTACTGTGACAACGATTGCGGTGCAACAGACGAAAAGGAAATCGAAGCACTCACTCACTCCTTCACAAAGTACGAAGTAACTGAAGAAGCAAAGTGCGGCATAGCAGGTAAAGAGACAGCTCTTTGCGACAATGGTTGCGGTGAGACAGACGAAAAGGAAATCAAAGCTCTCAC
>JAZUAZ010000030.1:0-2990 GCA_045638245.1 Acutalibacteraceae bacterium
AATGAAATCAACTCTTCAAGAGAAATCGCCATATTCAAGGACGGTGTTACCTTATGATTATTGACGCTCACGCACATTTATGGAAAAAGCAGTCAGGTACGGTAAACGGAAAACCCGTATACAGTATCGGCGGCGGAAAAAGCGACTTCGGCGGAGCAATCCGTCAGATGATGCCTCCTTATATGACCGACGGTGAAAATACAATTGAACGCTTCATAGCAAATATGGACTATGCGGGTGTTTCGGGCGCAGTCATCACTCAAGAATACATTGACGGAAATCAGGACAGCTACCTTCTTGAAGCTAAGAGACTTTTCCCCGAGCGTATTAAAATCTGCGCTCTTTACGAGGAAAAGGAAATGGGCGATATTGAAGGCTTTGACGGTATAAAAATCTGTGCGGGCAGACTCAAGGATAAAAATCTGCTCAATCACCTTCACCCCTTCGAAATTGCGGATAAAACAGGCAAATTCATTTCTATTGACCTTGCAGACGGCGACGAGCAGTGCGAAGCCTTAGGCGAAATCGCAGACCGCTTCCTCAACCTCAGAATCGCAATAGGTCATTTCGGAATGGTGACAAGAGAGGGCTGGCTCGAGCAGATAAAGCTTGCGAAAAACAACAATGTCTTTATTGAAAGCGGCGGTATAACATGGCTGTTCAACAGTGAATTTTATCCCTACCCCTCAGCGGTGGAGGCTATTATCGAGGCAGCAAATGAGGTTGGCTTCAATAAGCTGATGTGGGGTAGTGACTATCCCCGCACAATGACAGCTATAACCTATAAAATGAGCCTTGACTTCATAGAAAAGACAGACCGTATCTCTGACGGTGACAAGGCACTTCTTCTCGGTGAGAATGCAAGGCTTTTCTACGGCTTCGGTGATTTAGCCGTACCTGAGAAGATAATAAATATGGTTGAATAAAATTTAAGGAGGATGCAAACGGGGTGTGAGGTACCCGGCTTGCATCCTCTTGTTTTTTGAAATATGAAAATAGCACCCCGAGGGGTGCCGGAAAGATTTATAAAAGGTAAAAACACTCGGGGAGAAACCGAGTGCTTTTAAAAAGGAGAAAATATGAAGAAAACATTATAGAGGAGTAAGTTAATTTAAGTCGGGCTCCGTAGAGCTCTGTGTCACTCTCTCGAGTGCATACGTATAATACAACATTTTTTTGCGGAAATCAAGTGTTTTTTTTACATTTTTTCGCTTTCTACCTTTTAGTTAATATATGAAAATCCAACTTGTTATTTTTGTGTATTTTGTACAAGCGCTTTTTATCTTTTTTTATCCTTCCATTTACAAAAACTTCATAAACACCTCTTTTTCGCCCTTTTTCCTTGGTTTTATTTTCCAAAACAGGACTAAAAAAATTTTTTCTTCGGATTTATTTGACATCAGCATTTTTAAGTGTTAAAATTTTTATTGTTATTTCAAAGTATATTATCACAGAGGTAGAAAATTATGTCAGATAAAAAGAAAGCATTACTTATCGTAAACCCCTGCTCAGGTAAAAACAAGTCCAGAGCCGCAACCTTTGATATTGTTGACAAGTTCTCAAAGAGCGACTACGAATTTTCCGTTCACCCGACGAAATGTCAGGGTGATGCCACAAACATCGTAAAAGAAGAGCTTAAAGATCACGACCTTGTTGTCTGTTGCGGCGGTGACGGTACTCTCAACGAAACCATCAACGGTGTTATTGATATGCCTAAGCGCGTACCTATCGGTTACATTCCCGCAGGTACGACCAATGACCTTGCTTCTTCAATCGGTCTCCCCACCACAATCAAGGAGGCTACAGATGTTATTATCGACGGTCATACAAATGACTATGATATAGGTCTTTTCAATAACAGATGCTTCTGCTATGTTGCATCCTTCGGTGCTTTTTCAAGAAGCTCCTATTCAACCCCCCAGAAGCTCAAAAACATGTTCGGTCATGCTGCATATGTTGCTGCAGCCGTACCTCAGGTTTTTGAGATTCATCCCACTAAGATGAGAATTGAATACGACGGCGGCGTTGTCGAGGACGAATTCGTATTCGGTGCCGTTTCCAACTCTCTTTCAGTCGGTGGCTTCTTCAAGCTCCCCAAGGATAAGGTTAAGTTCAACGACGGTCAGTTTGAAGTACTCCTCGTTAAAAATGCCTCTATCATACGCAATATGTTCCCGATTCTCAGCAAGGTAAGAAAGCAGCAGTATGACGGCAAGCAGATTATGATGTTCCAGACAAGAAAGCTCAAGATAACTGCTCCCGATGAGGAAGTGCCCTGGACTCTTGACGGTGAATTCGGCGGCAAGCATCACGATGTTATGATCAATGTGCTTGAAAAGGCAGTTGAGATTTATTCACCCGAAAATCCCATGTTCCTTCCCAGACCTCAGCCTGAGGAAATCGCAGAAGAGGAAGAGACCGTTCAGGAAAAGAATGAAGGCAGATTCTTCAAAAGAAAGTTCAAGACCGAGAAGGATTCTGACGGTGCATCCTTCTCCGCAACTCTCTCAATTTCCGTAAACGCCTCAGATGACGATGAAGAGGAATGTGAGGAAGAAACCGCTGAAGCATAAAATCAAAGCGAGTGACAGTCCTGTCACTCGCTTCAGTTTATATTTTCTGCAGTATAAGAGGTCGGCTTTAACCGACCTCTTTATGTTTCTGAAATTATTCAACTTCCTCTTCGGGAGCAGCATTGAATTTCTCGATAAGAGCTGCGATAAAGCCCTTAAGAGCCTCGATGAAAGCCTTAATGTCGTCTGCATAAGTTTCTAAAAATCTTGTGAATTTGTTATCCATTTTAAATTACCTCCATATATTCTTTTCTATATTTTATATCATAAAAAGGCGTTTGTCAATATTTGTTTAACAATCTGTTCATATCACAGACTTTCCGCCTTCTCCCGGGCAAGTCTGCTGAATTTTATGTGCTTTGTTATGTAAATGATTATCAGCGGTATATCTGCAAAAAGCCATGCAACAGGACCTGC